>JASFJX010000180.1:0-6718 GCA_050119385.1 Candidatus Thiodiazotropha sp.
CGCGAAAGCATCTGTCGATAAAGTCCTCCGCCTCCGACAATCATGACCTCGGGCGCATCTGCGGCGACTTTCAGCGCCTCATCCACCGAATGAACAATTTCGCAACCATCCGCCCGGTAATCCCGGTTGTGGGTGATTACGATATGGCGCCGTCCGGGCAGTAGACCGGGAAGAGACTCCCAGGTAAGGCGCCCCATAACCATGGGTTTACCCATGGTAATTGACTTGAAGTGCTGCAGATCGGCAGGCAGTCGCCAGGGGAGGCTGTTATTCACCCCGATAACGCCGTTATTGGCAACCGCCGCAATAAGGGAGATCAATGGTTTCATCACTTGCTCTCCCTGATAAGATGCCTAGCCCATACCATTGCTACAACACTCACGACTATACTGCCACTGGCGCCTTGATATGGGGGTGCGGATCATAGTCGGCCAGCTCGAAATCCTCAAAGCGGAAGTCGAAAATCGATTTCACTGCCGGATTGATTTTCATTGTCGGCAATTGACGGGGATCTCGGCTGAGTTGAAGATCGACCTGTTGCATATGATTGCTATAGAGATGGGCATCGCCAAAGGTATGTATAAACTCACCTGGCTGCAGTCCGGTCACCTGAGCGACCATCATGGTCAACAACGCATAGGATGCAATATTGAAAGGTACGCCTAAGAAGATATCGGCGCTGCGTTGATAGAGTTGGCAGGATAGCCTGCCCTCGGCAACATAGAACTGAAAAAGGCAGTGACAGGGAGGCAGCGCCATATGCTCCACCTGTGCCGGATTCCAGGCCGAGACAATGAGCCGCCTTGAGTCAGGGTTTTTCCTGATCTGCTCTATCAACTGCCTGATCTGATCAATATGCCCTCCATCCGGCGCCGGCCAGGAGCGCCACTGGTAGCCATATACCGGGCCCAGATCACCCTTCTCATCCGCCCATTCATCCCAGATTGTGACTCCGTTCTCCTGCAGATAGCGAATATTGGTGTCGCCTTTCAGAAACCACAGCAGCTCATGAATAATGGAACGAAGATGGAGACGCTTGGTGGTCAACAACGGAAAACCTTCATTCAGACCGAAGCGCATCTGATAACCAAAAACACTACGGGTTCCCGTCCCCGTCCTATCCTTTTTGTCGACGCCATGATCGAGCACATGTCGCATCAGATCGTGATACTGCTTCATATCCTCACTTCCCTGCGACTCACCAAAATTAAACTCATCTAAATTACCTGCTGAAAAAAACTAGCCATGGCTGCTCTTCGGCCTGTAGGCCAGATAGAGCAGCAAGACACCAAACACTATCATCGGCGAACTCAACAACTGCCCCAGGGTCAACCAATCAAAAGCAATATATCCGATATGCTGGTCGGGCATGCGCACGAATTCAACCATGAAACGAAAGACCCCATAACAGACCAAAAACAGCCCCGAAACCGCCATTCTCGGTCTTGGCTTGGCCGAGAAGACCCACAGAATCAAAAACAGTACCAAACCCTCCAGGAAGGATTCGTAGAGTTGACTGGGGTGGACGGGGAGCGAGTACACCGCATCCGCTGGCAATCCGAGCCGGACACAAAGACCGTCAGCCAGATTACAGGGGACACGCATACCCCAGGGCAGATCAGTGATTCCACCCCACAGCTCCGCATTAATGAAATTACCGATACGTCCGGCCCCCAAGCCAATGGGGACCAGAGGCGCTATGAAATCAGTCGCTTCAAAAAAAGTACGGCCATGTTTACGGGCAAAGTACCACATTGCCAGCAAAACACCCAGCAGACCACCATGAAATGACATCCCACCGTTCCATACCTTTACCAATATCAGGGGATCGGCCAGAAATCCATCAAGGTTATAGAAAAGGATATAACCTACCCGCCCGCCAAGCACCACCCCGAGCACGATATAGAAGACAATATCGTCAACTTGATTAACATCCCATACCATACCCGGCCTCCCGACCCGGCGGCGACCCAACCACCAACCACCGAGAAAGCCGATAACATACATCATTCCGTACCAGTGGATACTCACCGGCCCCAGAGTAATCAGGGTGGAGTCGATAACAGGATAAGTGATCATGGAGGTGCATGGTATCACAGGAATTGGATTCGCCAATGCGCCAAGAAATCGTAAATAAGCAATTTCATGACAACTTCATCATGCTAGGATATCGTGAAGTTGGTCACATTTTCTCTATTTACTGGAATTAATTTCGCAATTGTCATGACGGACTTACACAAAGTGTCAAGTTTTTGAACGTTGCGCCGCTACCAGGTACAGGTGATGCAAACCCACTACGGCATCTTAACGGGAAGGACCATGAGCTACGTACACGCACAAAAATTTGAAACATATATTCCGCGGGAAATGGACACTTTAGGATCTCGACTGCGCAGAAAAAGGCGAGAAAGAGGTTGGACCCAGGAGGAGCTGGCGCTCCGAGCGGGAACCAATCAAGCTGTGATACAGAAAATCGAGAACGGCAAGAGTCTACGCCCCAGAAAAATCGATGAAATCGCCCAGGTGCTGGATGTCAATCCGGCCTGGCTGATGTTCGGTGAATCGACTACCTCTGTAATGGATGACGAAGCGATTGAGGTTGCCAAAGCATGGCGCAACCTGCCAGAGCCCATTCGCAGCCGTATCAAGAGAAATATCTTCGAACAGGTTCTTCTCCATTCGAACAAGAAGTAGCTCTTATTTGAACCGGGATGCACCCGCGCATCCCGGTTGCTAATCCACCAGCAGCAGCAACACAATCTGAGCAGTTTCTGGCCGGAGTCGGACTTGCGCTTCCGAACACCCCCTCTATCACATCCCCACAATCACCATTAAAAACAGAAAGTTAGCCTCTTTTCCAAGCGACCGGCAAAACATCCGGGTTAAGATGAAGCAAGTCGGTCTCATCAGTCAGATCTCTGCCACCGCAGGCTTGCCGCATCATCGCTCTCTCTTGCATCCACCCAGCGCTCTCCTTGAGCTGTGCGTTCCTTCTTCCAGAACGGCGCCCGGGTCTTCAGATAGTCGATAATGAATTCACAGGCCAGAAAGGCCTCTTTGCGGTGTTGGCTCGCCACCGCCACCAGCACGATCGGATCGGTCGGTAATAAGGCACCTACTCGATGAACCACACGACAACCCTGGATATTCCAACGGCTGCTTGCCTCGTCTACAATCTGTTGCAGGGCATGCTCTGTCATACCCGGATAGTGTTCAAGGGTTAGACCTTCCACCTTATCGCCCTCGTTGATGTCGCGCATCAGGCCGATAAATGTCACTAAGGCACCAATGGATGGATCACTACCGCGTAACCGGTCCACCTCCTGATTAGGATCGAAGGGATCGGCCTGTATCGATACACTATTCACCTTTCAACCTCCGGTTACAGGCGGAAAAAAGGCCACCTCGTCACCCGCCTTCAGAGGTGTCTCCCTGTCAGCCATCTCCTGGTTGAGCGCCATCATCACCCTTTGCTCCTCGGCAAACAGCCGGCCCCATGCATCTCCACGCACGCGTAAGCGTTCAATCAGGTCGCCAATGGACGAGAGGTCGTCCAGCTCGATCTGCTCGGACGCAATCCCAAGCTCCTCGCGAAAGCGGGCAAAAAAGCGGACACGTATCATGACATCAACTCACTGTAGGGTATGAAATCCACCGGATCACCTGGTTTGATGGCTGTGAGTGGCGGCAATACGGCAAGCCCATTTGCCCAGACGACAGAACTTAATACACTGGATGAGCGATTGGGGTAGAGCCTGATGATCGCCTGCCCTTGCTCATTGAGCTCCATGCGTCCACGGGCATATTCCTGACGTTTGTCGGTGGCGGCCTTCTCAAATCCTGCAATTGCGGGAATCGGTGTTGGACGGACCTCACCGGATATCCCCTGCATGCGCAATATGAATGGTCTGGCGAAGAGAGAGAAAGTGACGAAAAGCGAGACCGGATTCCCCGGCATCCCCATAAAAGGCGTCTCTCCAACATAGCCGAACGCCAGAGGTTTGCCCGGACGAGAGGCTATTTTCCATAGCGCCAGCGAACCCAGGTGCTCTACGGCGGGCTTGACATGATCCTCATCCCCAACCGATACACCACCCGACGCCAACACCAGGTCCGCCTCTTCGGCACCGCGGGTGAGAGCTTCGCATGTCGCCTCGAACGTATCTTCCACAATACCAAGCTGGATCACTTCACAACCGAATCGTTGCAACATACCGTTCAGGGTAAACTGGTTGGAGTTGTAGATCTGCCCCGACTTCAACTCTTCTCCAGGCATCACTAATTCGTCGCCACTGGAGAAAACCGCCACTTTGAGTCGACGATAGACAGGCAACCGGGCCACACCCACGGAAGCGGCCAACCCGAGGTGCGGTGCTTCAAGCTTGATCCCTGCCGACAATATCTCCTCACCCTGCAGGATATCCTCTCCCGCCTTGCGGATGTTGGCACCAATCAGGGGCCTTTGGGTGACTACGACCTCTTCGCCTTCGGTCCTACAAACCTCCTGAATGACCACGGCATCAGCACCCTTCGGCACTGGAGCACCGGTAAATATACGCGCTGCAGTCCCAGGCTCAAGAGGTCTACCAACCGACCCGGCAGGTATGCGTTGGGCGACCTGCAATCGGCTTTCGTCACTCTGAAGATCCTTGCTGTTTATGGCAAAACCGTCCATGGCGCTGTTATCCCAGGGAGGGACGTCAATCTGGCTTTTGACCGGTTCCGCCAGCACTCGCCCCAACGCCTCATTCAGGATCAAGGTCTCCCGATGGGTGATGGGCTTGACCTGACCAAGCAGGAATGCCAACGCCTCATCGACCGGCTTAAGCTGTAGTTGATGAGTATCACAATCAGCCATATCAACCTGCATATTTCATTTGTGAACGCGATGCCCCAGACATGAGGACGCGTTCAGCACGACTGGTTACACTTTGCACTTTGCTAATATCCCAAGAATAACCTTTAAGTTAGCACCCCTTCATAAAGGACCCGATGAAACAGGTGGATTAACTCTCCATCAGACGAGGAAACATTTGTGCAAAATTGCACGGTCGGGTACATATATCCAGTTGGTTTTTTAAGATTTTGTCCCACCCGGTGCGGCAAGCCCCGGTTGATCCGGGCAGACAGAAAATCAATGTACCGTTGGCCAGGCCGGCAATCGCCCTGGACTGAATTGAGGAGCTGCCAATCTCTTCCAGAGAGATCGCCCGATAGAGTTCGCCAAAGCCCTCGATGGATTTATCAAACAGGGGTTGTAGCGCTTCCGGAGTACTATCACGCCCGGTAATGCCAGTACCTCCGGTAGAGATGATGACCTGCACATCGGGATCGGCTATCCAGGCCGAAACCACTGCACGCATTTGATAGACATCGTCGGGAACGATTCGTTTTTCAACTACCTGATGGCCGGCCTCCAAGATCCGCTCTCTTAAGGTATGCCCCGACTTGTCCGTCTCTTCCGTACGGCTGTCTGACACTGTGAGCAATGCCAGGTTAAGGGGTACAAAATCGCTCTCTTTAAAATGTCCGGACATAGCTGTTTTTTCTATTCAAACCTATAGTCAAAGGCCTTTTCAAAGCGCTGACCAATCTCCCCCGGCGATACAAAATGGTTCTGTGTACCCGCTTGTTCGATCTTGATCGCCCCCATCAATGCAGCGATTCGACCGGTTGTCTCCCAGTCCATCCCATTCATGAGCCCATACAACAGGCCGGCACGGTAAGCATCACCACAGCCGGTTGGATCGACCACGGCTTTCACCGGCGCGGCGGGTATTGAATAGACTCTATCCTTGGTGATGATTTCAGAACCCTCACCACCTCGGGTTACAATGATCGCCTCTACCATCTGCGCCAGCTGTTTCAGACTCTTTCCGGTACGCTCCTGCATCAGCATCGCTTCATAGTCATTGAAGGCGAGCCAACTTGCCTGTTCAGTGAAGGTCATCAGACTATCGCCATCAAACATGGGCATGCCTTGACCGGGATCAAATACAAAAGGCACACCAGCCTCGGCAAATTGCGCCGCATGCTCAATCATACCTTGACGGCCATCAGGCGAAACCATGCCAAGTGTACAGCCATCGATCATGGAGACATCAATCTGGTGGGCCTGGTTCATCGCGCCCGGATGAAAGGCGGTGATCTGGTTATCATCCTTGTCTGTGGTGATATAAGCCTGTGCCGTATAGTTGCCGGGTATCTCCAATACCTGATCACGGCTGATGCCGCACTCGTCCATCCACTTTGCATAGGGGGCAAAATCCTCACCCACCGTCCCCACCGGCTTTCCCTCACCACCGAGGATTTTCAGGTTATAGGCGATATTGCCGGCACATCCTCCAAACTCCCTTCGCATATCGGGGACCAGAAAGGAGACATTCAGAATATGCACCTGTTCCGGGAGGATATGGTGCTTGAAATGGTCATGGAAGACCATAATGGTATCGAAGGCGAAAGATCCACAAATCAAAGCCGACATAATTACCCCTTGTCGATATTTGTACTATTTAAAAAACTATTCAAGCAGTTGGGTACTATTAACCCGGCACCTTAATCGCTCCTATCCCAGTACGCCTACTCATCTCCTTTCCAGGCGAGGTCGAGTTCCCGCGCGGCACGCACATCATCGAGTCGCCTTACCGGCATGGTATGAGGCGCCTGTTTAACCATCTCTGGTTGAGTTTCAGCCTCCCGCTTGATGCTGGCCATGATC
>JASFJX010000181.1:0-6717 GCA_050119385.1 Candidatus Thiodiazotropha sp.
CGGGCCGGGTGAAGAGAACTCTTGTAAAGGGCATGCCATTCCCTGCGAGACGCGCCTTGCAGCTAACGGCTTCCCGTCGCGCTGATATGTGCCATTTATTCGTTACACCACACTAGTCGAGCATTGCCAAGCGGTTGCGCTCGAATTCGTTAAGCACTTTTTTAACGTAGTTTTGCGTCTCCCGGTAGGGCGGAATAGTTTTGCCGTACTTGAATACTGCATTTTCACCGGCATTGTAGGCCGCGAGAGCAAGCTTGATGTCGAATTCGAACAACTTCAACAGATCTTTCAGGTACTGCGCACCGCCCTGGAGGTTCTGTTTTGGATCATAGGAGTCGAGAACCCCATAACGATTGGCAGTGCCAGGCATCAACTGCATTAGACCCCGCGCACCCTTCTTGGATATTGCTTTCGGATCGTAGGCAGACTCAACCATAACAACCGCGTGCAGTAATCCAGGATGTAGATGGAGCTGTTTAGCCACATCATCGATTACCGGTGTCAGCTCGGCCTTGTTTTTACGCAGACGTGCCAGACTATAACTATAACCTTTACGTTTTTTCTTCCCGCTGCGCCACAGAAGCCGATAGTTACCCTTCATGGGTTTATCGGTGAAGTGGATGCTGCCATCACTAGCCTGATATTTATAAATCTCAGCGCTTACCGACATAGGTATACACAGACAGGCGCCCAGCAGGATCAGCTGTTTCAAAGTACGCTTAGCGTTGCAAATTCTCGATGTCACACAATCCCCGCCCCTAATGACTCCTAAAGCAATTGTCGGCGTATGCCGACAAATCTTGAAATCGATAGACTCACCGTTTCATGCACCACAACATTTCTTATATTTTTTGCCACTACCACAGGGGCATGGGTCGTTCCGTCCCACCTTCGGCTGATCTCGCTTCTCGGTTTTTGGCGCTACAAGCTGCCCATCCACAAAATACCAAACGCCCTCCTGTTTGATAAAACGGCTGATTTCATGGTGTGGTCTGACTATACCCTGCTCTTTGTATGTGGCGATAAACTCCACACTACCCTCTTCGTCGGCTTCTCCTCCTCCTTGCACATCGACGATTTTCAGACCCAACCACTGAGCATTTTCCGCCCACCGCCTGGTGGCCTCGATATCGTGGTCATCACGGTGATCCGGGTGCAGGGATTGATGCAGAAATTCGGCCTTCTTGGCCCCAAAAGCGCTGTAACGCGCACGCATCAACCTCTCCGCTGTCTGCGCCTTTATCCTACCCTCATGGATTGGACCGCAACAGCTCTCATAGGCGACACCAGATCCACAAAAACATCCCGCCATGGTCTTCTCCACATAAACAATATTTTGTGAGAACAATAACATAGCGCCCCCTTTAAGACCAAGAGAGGGATCACAACTAGCAAACCTGATCTGGCCCGAATATTTCATCCAGGAACAACTCAGGAACTAAAATCCCATCTCCTTGATGCGCTTTTGCAGACGCTTTACTGATATCGGGTAGGCCGTTCCCAACTCCTGGGCGAAGAGTGAAATACGTAACTCCTCAAGTCCCCAACGGATCTCCTCGATGCGATCGTCGGCCCGTCCACTCTGCTCGCATTGTAGATCCCACTGTTCCCATCGCTGCTGTAGTTGCGCCATCTCACGCATGCGTTGCTGGTCTCGTGCGGCGGCATGGGACAGCTTTTCAACCCGTTTCAATATACCCTTTAGATACCTGGGGTAGTCCCTAAGCCGCTCATCCGGTACATACTGTAGGAAACCACGATATACCAGACGCCCCAGTTGATGCCGCATATCCACCACAGAACTCATCCAATTGACCTGGGTGATCGCGCTTATCGCCTTTCTGCTTTGGTGGCTCAACTGCAGAATCTCCAGCAATTGTTCACAGATCCTGTTGGCCTGCTGCATCAGCCCTCCCCGCCTGCTGTTCAGCCGCTCTGCAAAGCATTTCCGTTCACGGATCTCCGGGAGTTGGTTAAGAAATGTGCGATCGACAATAAACGATACCAACTCGTCCTCAAGATCCCGAGGGTCTGCGCCTTTTTGATCCTTTTCCAGCACCGGCACTTTGGCATACAACAGGCGCATGCGATCTAGTTGGTTAAGATTTTTGCGTAGATATCGCATCTCCTTAGGCATTTTCAACATAAGCAACCGTCGTACACCCTCTTTGTGAGAACGCATGGCGTTGCTTTGCGCATCGAGCAGACGAATGGCTACACTCTCCCCCTCATCGACCAGGGCCGGATAACCTTGGAGTGCGATGCCACCCTGTTCTATAGCCAACTGTTTCGGCAACTTATCGAAATCCCAATCCTTTAGTCCGCTGCGTTCAAAACCGGGGGATGTCAGATGCCGGTGAGCCACCTGAGGCTGCCCTCCATGCCGCCGCTTCATAGCTGCCAGATCCCTGCCCTGTTCTAGAGTTGAACCTGCCTCGTCAACAATCCGCAACTGCATCCGCAAATGATCAGGGATATCGCCCTCACTCCAGGCATCCTCGGGAATATGAACACCGCTGAGCTGTTTCAATCGTTCTCCCAAAACCTGAATCAATGGCCTGTCACTGCTGGATAAGCCTGCAAGACAGGCGTCGGCAAAATCGGGAACAGGTACGAATGAACGTCTCAACGTTTTCGGTAATCCCCGTATCAGAGAGATGATGCGTTCTCTCAACAATCCTGGTACCAACCATTGCAGTCGCGCCTCTGTGATCTGATTCAGTACATCCTGTGGCACAATCAGGGTGATGCCATCCTTTGTACTCCCCGGCTCAAACTGATATTCCAGTGGCAGCCGCATACCGTTGATATCGAGATGATCGGGAAACTGCTCACTAGAGATCCGTTGTGAGTCGGCCCGCATCAGGTCGGATTCATTCATGTACAAATGCTTCGACTGCTGCTTTGACTGTTGTCGCAACCACTTTTCAAAACCCGGTGTGGTTGAAATGCCCTCAGGAATCCGCTGATCGTAGAAGCTGTAGATACGCTCTTCATCCACCAGGATATCCCGTCGTCTCGACTTGGCCTCCATGTCATGAATAGCTTCAATCAACGCCTGGTTATGACGCCAAAAGGGGGCACGGGTATAGAAATCACCGTCCACCAAGGCTGAACGTATAAAGATCTCCCTGGAGAGTACAGGATCGATGGGGGAAAAATTGATCTTGCGACGCGGAATCAGGGTAATACCGAACAGGGTGACTTTCTCATACCCGGCCACCTGGCCTCGTCGCCTTTCCCAATGGGGTTCTGAGTAGTTGCGCTTAACCAGATGCCCCGCCGCTTTCTCCACCCACTCTGGCTGAATCGCCGCCAGGGTTCGTGCGTAGAGTTTGCTGGTCTCCACCAACTCCGCCGCCATGACCCACTTCGGCTGTTTCTTATAGAGCCCCGAACCGGGATAGATGAAAAAGCGGGTATTCCTCGCCCCGAGATAATCATGGCTGCTGCCTTTTAGGCCGAGATGACTCAAAAGACCGCTCAGCAGGGCCCGATGAATCTCCTCATAGCCTGCCTCGGCACTATTTTCGCGCAACCCCATCTCATGTAGTTGCCCACGCAACTGCTGATGTATGTCGTGCCACTCCTGTACCCGATTCCAAGAGAGAAACTGCCGCTTGCACCAACGATGAAATTTGTTTTTCGAGAGGTGTTTTCTTTGCTCCTCCACCGCCTCCCAGAGGGAAAGATAACTCATAAAATCGGACTCTTCATGGCGAAACCTTGCATGGGCCTCATCCGCCTGTTGTTGCTTGTCCACCGGACGATCCCGCGGATCCTGTACACTCAGTGCAGCAGCAATCACCATCACCTCCTTCAGGCAGTGGCCATGAGCCGCGGAGAGAAGCATCCTGCCGATACGCGGATCCACAGGGAGTCTGGCGAGCTGTTGCCCTAGACGGGTTACCCTGCGATCACCGGCTACCGCACCGATCTCTTCCAATATTCGATAACCATCCTTGATGAGTCGATGATCAGGCGGATCGATAAAGGGGAAGTGACTGATCTCCCCCAACCCAAGCAGCTTCATCTGCAATATGACAGAAGCTAGATTTGTTCGCTGTATTTCCGGTTCGGTAAAGGGCCGACGAGATTCGAAATCCTCTTCTGTGAAGAGACGGATACAGACACCCGCGGCAAGACGGCCGCAACGGCCCTTGCGTTGATCCGCCGAGGCCTGGGCTATACGTTCCACCGGCAGGCGTTGCACCTTACTTCGATGGCCATAGCGACTGATGCGCGCAAATCCGGTATCGATGACATAGCGTATACCCGGAACAGTCAGTGAGGTCTCAGCCACATTGGTGGCCAACACGATACGCCGGCTGGTATGAGGTTTGAACACCCGGTTCTGATCCTCAATGCTGAGCCGGGCATAGAGGGGCAGCACTTCGGTGGCGGAAAGTTTGTGCTTGCGCAAGGTCTCCGCAGTCTCACGTATCTCCCGTTCGCCACTCAGAAAGATCAATATATCGCCCCGGTCGATCAACGACAGCTCATCCACCGCATCCACGATTGCCTGCTGTACTGGGTCGTCCCGTTCGTTCTCCCCCCCCTCAAGCGGTGGCCGGTAGCGCACTTCCACCGGATAGGTACGCCCCGAAACCTCTACGATAGGCGCATCGTTGAAATATTCGGAAAAGCGTTGAGGATCTATTGTCGCCGAGGTAATGATCAGCTTGAGATCAGAGCGCTTGAGACACAGCTGTTTTAAGTAGCCCAACAGAAAGTCGATATTCAGACTACGTTCATGGGCCTCATCGATAATCAATGTATCGTATTGATTGAGATAGGGATCCTGCTGGATCTCGGCAAGCAGTATCCCATCGGTCATCAACTTGATATAGCTATGGGGCCCTACACGGTCACTAAAGCGCACTTTATAGCCCACCGCCTGGCCGGTGGCAGAACCCAGTTCACTCGCCACCCGGGTCGCGAGGGTTCTTGCCGCAACCCGGCGTGGTTGGGTATGACCGATGTATCCCCCCTGTCCCAGGCCAAGGTCGAGACAGATCTTGGGCAGTTGTGTCGATTTCCCTGAACCGGTCTCACCGCACAGCACAACCACCTGATGCTTCTCTATCAACGCCTTGATCTCATCCACCCGCTGACTGATAGGCAATGCGTCTGGATATGCGACCTGGGGCAGATTTTCTCTGCGATGTTCGAAACAGCGCTGAGATTCCCGGATAGCATGCCAGAGCTTCATTAGCCCTTGCGCATAGTCTCCGCCTCTGGCTTCACGCTTTTTCAGATTACGAAGTTGCCGAAACAGTCGGTGCCGATCCCGTAGCATGCACTGCTTGATCTCTAGCGGATCGGGAAAATCACTAAGCGTTGCGCTCATACATTAAGAGGATTCAATGCCCTCCACCTTTAAGCGCGGTAACCATACCCTCGATCGTATCCTTGGCATCGCCGAAGATCAGTGAGGTGTTATCCTGATAGAAAAGCAGGTTGTCGACCCCCGAATAGCCGGGATTCATCGAGCGTTTGAGGAAATAGACCTGTTTCGATTTCGCCGCATCCAGAATCGGCATACCGTAAATCGGGCTGGATGAGTCTGTCCGGGCCGCCGGATTGACCACATCATTGGCACCTACCACCAGTGTGACATCGGCCGTGGGAAATTCCGGATTGATCTCATCCATCTCGTAAACATGGTCATACGGAATATCCGCTTCGGCAAGTAGCACATTCATGTGTCCAGGCATACGGCCCGCCACAGGGTGAATCGCGAACTTTACTGTCACATCCCGTTCCTCAAGCAGTTCCATCATCTCTTTCAAGGCATGCTGCGCCTGGGCCACCGCCATACCGTAACCGGGTACGATGATGACCTTGTTGGCATCCTCCATCCAATAGATGGCATCTTCCACCGAAGCTGACTTGACACCCTTCTCTGCGGCAACGCCCGCCGCGCTGGGTGCGCCCTGCGGCTCGCTGCCAAATCCACCGAATACAACATTGATGATGGAACGGTTCATGGCCCGGCACATGATGAAGGAGAGAATGGCACCGGAGAAACCAACCAGCGCACCCACAATGATCAGTAACAGATTACCCAGGGTAAACCCCGTTGCTGCCGCAGCCCATCCGGAATAGCTATTGAGCATGGAGATGATAACCGGCATGTCTGCACCGCCGATGGGAATGATCAGAGTAAAACCCAGTACGAATGACAACAGCGTAATCAGTACCAATGAGGTCATGCTCCCTGTCATGCCAAAGTGGAAACCCAACAAAACCGTGACGATTGCGATTGCCGCATTCAGGGCATGCTGTCCCTTGAATTTTACCGGTGCTCCACTGACCAATCCCTGGAGCTTGGCGAAGGCTACCACTGAACCTGAGAAGGTAATCGCGCCGATGATAATACCTGCCGATAGCTCCCCCATCATGACCGGATTGAGGGTGCCCGCAGCAGCGTGATTGAGATAGGTGCCGATAGCCACCAGCACAGCGGCCATACCCACGAAGCTATGCAACGCCGCCACCAACTGCGGCATGGCGGTCATTTGCACACGGGCAGCGAGAACCGTACCAATCACGGCACCAAAGATCACCCCAACCAGAATGAAGTTATAAGACTGCACCTCATGGCCCAACAGGGTAGCCAAAATAGCGATGGCCATGCCCGCCATACCGAGAAAATTACCGCGTCGAGCAGAGGCCGGATGGGTAAGACCCTTTAGCGCGAGGATAAACAGGATT
>JASFJX010000182.1:0-6711 GCA_050119385.1 Candidatus Thiodiazotropha sp.
AGCGGATAGTTCCATTAGTCTCCATCGTTGCCACAGTCCAATGCGCGAGGTTGAGGTGCTCTATGATCAGCTCCTAGCACTATTAGATGAGATGCCGGATCTGACAGCCTCGGATATTTTGGTCATGACGCCGGATATCAACCGCTACGGGCCCCTGATCAAGGCCCACTTTTCATCCCCCGGCAGTCGTCCGAAGATACCCTTCAGGGTGAGTGGTGCCGCTCTATTGCAGGGCAATCCATTGGCGGTGGCGCTGCTTGAAATCATGCGATTGCCGGAATCCCGCTATCCCGTGGGAGGGGTGCTCAATCTATTGGAGTACCCGGCTATACGTCGACGCTTCGGATTGGATGAGCAGGGGGTTGAACGGATTACTCAATGGCTGACCCGGGCCGCAGTCCATTGGGGACGCGATGGCGAGAGCAAGCGTTCTCTCGGGCTGCCTGCGGAACCTGGTAATACCTGGCGGGCGGGATTGTGGCAACTCCTGATAGGCTATGCCATGCCCGGTGATGCTGAACAGCTTTGGCATCAACACTATCCATTGGATGCGCTGGAGGGATCTGAGAGTCAATGGCTCGGTGGCCTGTTGGCATTCTGCGATGCCCTTTTCACACTCGAAGATCAGCTCTCGATTGAACGCTCAGCGCAGGCCTGGATAGGCTTCCTGATCGGACTTACAGAGCAGTTCTTCTCCTCCGATGAGGAGAGTGAAACGCAACTCGAGTCACTCAGAGAGACGATTCATGCCTTGGCCCAGGAGATGCAACAGGCGGGAATCGAGCAAAAGATCGCCATCGCGCCGATTCGCTATCGTCTGCAGGAGTTGTTGAGTCTCGCGGTGGAACGGGGTTTTCTGGGCAGTGGTATCAACTTCTGCGACTTGGCGCCGATGCGCAGTCTGCCGTTTCGCGTCATCGCATTGATTGGTATGAATGACGAAGCCTTTCCCCGGCAGCAGCCAGAGTTGGGATTCGATTTGATGGCTAAAGCCTTTCGTAACGGCGACCGTTCGCGCCGGGCGGATGATCGCTACCTTTTTCTGGAGACTTTGATCTCCGCACGGGATCGTCTTTACATCAGTTATGTGGGGCGTAGCCAGCGTGACAATGCCTTGCTTCCACCCTCAGTGGTGGTGGATGAGTTGTGTGACGTGCTACAGCGTATGGTGACTGAGTCCGGGATGAATGAGATTATTTTCGATCACCCACTGCAGCCTTTTTCACGGGACTATTTTCTGGCTGACAGCAGGCTGTTCAGTTATTCAATCGAGATGTATGAGGCGGCATTGCGGGTCGGTAGTGGTAGTCACCATGCGCTTCCTCTGGTATCGGCTCCACTGGTCGACTGGGAACCGGAGGGACAGATCGATTTGCAGCAGTTCCTTCACTTCTTCACTAATCCACTACGAGGCTTTGCCGATATTCGTTTGAATCTCGACCTCGAGCAGGCGGAACAGCTTCCCGAGGAGCGGGAACAATTCACCTTGGCGCGATTCGATCGCTTGGCGCTGGAACATGAACTGGTGGAAGGTCTGCTAGCGGATCAGGCCGCCGAAGTCTTGTATGAACGATTAGAGGCGCGTGGTCGCCTGCCCCATGGCAGGGTCGGTGAGCAGATATTCAGGCAGATGCAAACTCGCGCTACGGCATTGGTTGAGCGTATTCAGGCCCTCGATAACAGCGATTTGCTACAACCCCTGGAGATCGATCTGCAATTCGATGAGCAGCATCTGGTGGGGCATCTGCATGGCGTCGGCACAGCGGGGCTGCTTGTCTATAGTACCGATCGTC
This sequence comes from Candidatus Thiodiazotropha sp., assembly GCA_050119385.1. GTDB lineage: Bacteria > Pseudomonadota > Gammaproteobacteria > Chromatiales > Chromatiaceae > Thiodiazotropha. The sequence goes on from JASFJX010000182.1 coordinate 1,794, forward strand.
TCTACCCCTACCAGATGTTATGGCATTGGATACGCCATCTGTTGCTGAATGCCCTCGGTCCATCAGGCGTAACACCGGTGACAAGACTGCTTGAGGGTAGCAGGAGCGGTCACTACAGACCTGTCGAGCAGGCCATGACACATCTCGAGAAGTTGGTCCGGCACTATCACCAGGGCCTACAGTTTCCCCTGTCGTTCTACCCCGCAACAGCCTGGAGTTATCAGGAGAAACTGCAGTCGGGTGACGAAGAGAAGGCCCGCAAGGCGGCGCAACAGCGTTGGTTTGGCAATCGATATCAAGCGGGTGATCTGGATAGATCCTACCATCGTCTCTTCTGGCCGGATCGTCCGGCCCTGGATGAGCGGTTCTTCGTTACCGGCAGCGCGCTGCTGCAGCCATTGATGGATCACCTGGAGTGGCAGGGATGAGCATGCGGATCGAATCGGTTGCCTTGCAGGGTTTCAATCTGGTGGAGGCAAGCGCCGGCACCGGGAAGACCCACACCTTGACCGGTCTCTATCTTCGATTACTGCTGGAAGAGGGCTATTCGCCGGAGAGAATCCTGGTGGTGACCTATACCAAAGCGGCGACCGCAGAGCTGAAGACGAGGATTCGCCAACGACTGATCGATGTACGTTCGTTGTTCGAGGATGGTGAGAGTGACGATCCCCTGTTGCATGCCATCCTCGACAATATAGAGGACCAACCCCAGGCCCGCAGACGTCTCGATCTGGCGATTGCCAGCTTCGACAGAGCGGCGATCTATACCATCCATGGGTTTTGTCAACGGGTACTGACAGAACAGGCGTTCGAGACTGGGCAGGCATTCAATACCAGTCTGGTACCGGACCAGGCAGACCGGATGCTACAGATTGCTGACGATTTTTGGCGGCGTGAAATCAATCAGCTCCCCGATCAGCTGCTTCAGGCCCTGCGTAATTGGATGGATACCCCCGAAGCCTTGCTATATCGGATGCGTCCCGCTCTGGGCAAACCCTATCTGCAAGTCAGGGCTTGTGATTGGCCCGAAGGCATACAGGCACTGGAACAGAGAGCGCTTCAACTCCAGTCCCAAGTAAAAGCCTTGTGGGATGAGGAACGTGGCACCATTGTTTCAATGCTCAGCAACAAACAGGTGATGAAGGGGAATCTCTACCGCCAGGCCTGGGTTGAGGGTTGGGGTGAGAAAATGGATCAATGGTTGCAACTCACACCCTATGACAACCCCTTCGCTAAGGCTGAACGCTTTACGCCGGAGAGCATAGAGGCGGCAGTTAAGGGCGGAAAGACTCCCCCTAAGCACAGCTTTTTCCCACTTTTTTCTCATTACCTGAGGTCTGTCGAGCAGTGCATCAACGCCTTCGACAAGGCGATGGTCGCCCTGCAGAAGTCATTCTATGACTATCTACTGCAAGAGCTGCCGAGACGCCAGGCCGAGGCTCGGGAGTGGTCCTATGACGACCTGTTGCTGCAACTGCATGATGCCTTACAGGGAGACAAGGGTAGACGTTTAAGTGGAGTATTGCGTAGACGTTATCCCGCTGCCCTGGTGGACGAGTTTCAAGATACCGATCCGGTACAGTATCGGATCCTCTGCCAGATCTATCTCGATAGCCGGCAACCGGTGTTTCTGGTCGGAGATCCCAAACAGGCCATCTACAGCTTTCGGGGCGCCGATCTTTTTGCCTACCTGCGTGCCAGAGAGGAGACAGGCGCCAAACAGCATACACTGGACGTGAACTGGCGTTCGACGCCTGGACTGGTACAAGCTGTCAATACCCTGTTTGGCCGTGCCCATCGGCCATTCTTCGAGCCGCGCATCGGTTTTGAAGCGGTGGCGGCGGCTGACAGGGAGATGGCTGCATTAATGATAGAGGGTGACGGCAAGGCCCCGTTTCAGATCTGGCGACTTGCCTTTGATGAACAGACAGGGATCGATGAGATCCGCCAGGCGGTGGCCGAAGCTACCGCCGGGGAGATCGCCCGCCTGTTGACATTGGCAGGGCAAGATCGGGCGCGTATAGGCGAGAGGCGGTTATGCGGTGGTGATATTGCGGTATTGGTACGTACCCATGAACAGGCATCACGTATTGAACAGGCCCTGAGGGGATATGGTATATCCGCCGTCCATAGTAGTCAGCAGAGTGTCTATTGGAGTCAGGAGGCGGAGCAGTTGCAACGCCTGATGATCGCCTTGTTGGAGCCCCACAGGGGGCGCTTGGTTCGGGCCGCCCTGGCTACACCGATGTTGGGTTGGGATGCTGCCGCCATCGATGAGTTGAACCGCAAGGATAGCTTGCAAAACGGGCTGTTCAATCGTTTCTTACGCTATCATCGTGCTTGGCGGGAGAGTGGTTTTATCGCCATGATCAGGGCCTTGGCCAATGACATGGGCATAGAGAATCGACTGCTCGAGTTCAGCGACGGCGAGCGACGCCTGACTAACTTTTACCACTTACTGGAACTGCTGCATCAATATGACAGTACAGCACATCCCGGCATGGAGGGATTGGTCAAATGGTTTGCCCGCCAGTGCCAATCCTCATCCCAGGATGATGAGCATCTGCTGCGCCTGGAGAGTGACGGTGACCTGGTGAAGATCGATACCCTGCACCACAGCAAGGGATTGGAATACGGTATCGTCTTCTGTCCCTTTCTGTGGGACGAAGGAGAGATCAGGACAGACGACAGGCCCTTTCTGTTTCACGATCCGCAAGATGATTATGCAGCGGCGCTTGAACTTGGTTCTGATGATTTTCACACCAACCGGGCCTACTACCATGAAGAGGTGTTTGCGGAGAATCTTCGCCTGCTCTATGTGGCGCTGACCCGTCCCCGGTATCGCTGTTATCTCCCTTGGGGATGGCTGAAACAGAGCAGGGCCTCGGCCCTCGGCTGGTTATTGCATGCGACACACGAAGCTGACAGCCCACAGACCTTGGTTGCCTGGCAACAACAACAAAAGTCCTTGACTCCCGAAACAGATGAGCAAGTGTTGCTGGCCTTGGCCGGTGCCGCCCAGGGTAGCATCGACATCACCGCCTTACCCCAGGCCACAGAGATGGCGCAGCTCACCTTGCCATTGCCACCGAATCTGCAGCCGCCAAGAGGTTTTTCTGCATCCATCACGGCGCGGCGCGGGGTGGCCAGTTTCTCCTCGTTGGTTGCGGGTCAACATGAGGATAGACCCGATTACGATACCGCGACGTCAACCCACAGCGAAACGCAAGATCTCCAGCAAAGTTTCAGCGTGCATGGTTTTCCTCGTGGCTCAAGACCCGGCAGCTGTCTGCATGGGATTCTTGAGGAGCTGGATTTCAAACAAACCCAAGGGCAGGAGCTGGAGGCCCTGGTGGAGGAGAAGCTGTTGTTCCATGCCATCGATTCCCGCTGGACGAGTGTTGTTGTCCAGTGGATGAGAGAGGTAGTCGCGACACCCCTGAATGGGGACGGTTTGACCCTGAGTCGCATCGGCTCGGCACAACGTCTCAATGAAATGGAGTTCTATTTCCCGGCCCGCTCACTGCAGCCCAAGGCGATCATGGCGCTGGCACAGCGACATCGTTTCTCTGACGTCGATGGGCTGCTGGACGGCTTGGCCAACCTCGAGGCCGGTGTCGTCAATGGTTATGTGAAGGGCTATATCGATCTGATCTTTGAGGTGGACGGATGCTTCTATCTGGCCGACTACAAGTCCAATTGGCTGGGTAATGGATACAGCGACTACCACGCCCAGGCACTGATGGCGGCAATGACCGAGCACCACTATACCCTGCAGTATCTGCTCTACACCCTGGCATTGCACCGTTATCTCAAACTGCGCCTGCCCGGTTACGCCTATGAACGCCATTTCGGCGGTGTCTACTACCTGTTTCTGCGGGGTATGCAGCCCCAGAGTGGTGCTCGCCTGGGTGTGGTCGCAGAACGACCTTCAGGGGCCTTTATCGAGGCCCTGGACCGTTTGATCGAGGCGCCTGGCGATGAGTTATCCTGATAGCCTGTTGCGTTCGCTTCACCGGCACAACCAGATCAGTGATCTCGATCTGCATCTTGCGGAATATCTGCTCAGCGAGGCCAAGCACCCCGCGCCATCCCTGTCTCTGGCGATAGCACTCACCAGCCGGGCCAGCAGCGAAGGGCACCTCTGTCTCGATCTCAACGATCTGGCGGGACAAGCGCTTTTCGACGAAGTTGAAATGAGGGTTCAGGCCCCTGATATAGAGGTATGGAGAGCCGAATTACTGCAAAGCGGTATTATCGGCTCGCCCGGTGACTGGCAGCCCCTGATTCTGGATACCTGGAACCGGCTCTATCTACATCGTTATTGGGCATACGAACAGCGTTTGGGAAATGCCCTGTTGCAACGTAGTGGAAAGGTCGATCAAGGGATCGACAGGGAGGCGCTCAAATGCGCCTTGGCAAGGCTCTTTCCCGCACAGGACATCGTTACGACCGATTGGCAGAAGGTCGCCGTGGCCACTGCGGTCCTGCGTCACCTCACTATCATCACCGGAGGACCCGGGACCGGTAAGACCACAACCGTACTACGACTCCTGGCACTGTTGCGCCAACAACCGGAGGGTGAGACATTGCGGATTGCACTGGCCGCACCCACCGGCATGGCGGCCGCCCGTTTACAGCAGGCGATCCGGCTGGCCAAGGCGTCGCTATCCCTGCCGAAAGAACAGCTGGCGTCGATACCGGAACAGGCATCGACCCTGCATCGTCTGCTTGGCATGAACCGATCGGGCACAGGCTTTCGCCACCATCGCGACAATCCACTGTTGCTGGATGTGGTGATTGTAGATGAGGCGTCGATGGTGGATGTGGCGCTGATGGCCAAGCTGTTCGATGCCTTGCCTGATTCGGCGCGCCTGGTGTTACTGGGAGATCGCGATCAGCTCGCCTCGGTGGAAGC
>JASFJX010000183.1:0-6702 GCA_050119385.1 Candidatus Thiodiazotropha sp.
GTGACCGTAGTTATGTACGACAGGTACTGGGTGGCAACCAACTGGGTCAACAGGTTTTGATCGGCAAGACGACAGGCAAACCGGCACTGGTTCTCGCAACTGCAGTGAAAAACCGTGAACAAAAAACCCTGGGAGGCATAGCAGTCGCCATGCACCTGAGCGACATTTCGCATAAGGTCTCATCAACAAAATTCGGCACAACAGGCCATGCCATACTACTCGACCATGACGGTAAGGTCATCTCCCATTTCAACGAAGAGTTTACTGAAAAACGGGTAAACCTCGCCGATCATCCCGGATTTAAAGCAGTGATGCTCAGGGAAGATCAATCACTGGTCTATACCAATGACAGCGGCAAGAAAGTATTTTGCCAAATGCGAAAAACCAAGCAGAATTGGATCCTCCTGGTGGAACAGGACTATGACGAAGCTTTTTCCGCACTTGCGACTTACAACCAGCAGACTCAATACTTAATGTTAGTAACCTTGATCGCGGTGTTGATTATCGCATTCTTTGTTTCACGTCGCCTGACACGGCCTATACGAGAGCTGACACGCGCTGCGGATGCCATCAGCCGGGGCGATTTCTATCATCAGATTAGTGATGCCGACCGAAGTGATGAACTGGGTGATTTGGCGAGATCGGTGGAACGCCTCGCCGCCAGTGTCAGATTGGCCATGGAACGGCTTTCCCGCTAACTATCTCGCATTCATAAACTTATGGTAAGGGACTGCCTCATCGACAGGAGGATGGATGGTTGATAATAGAGCAATGAATTATCGACAATTGATCGATGAGTTGACCAAGCATTGCAAAGAGAAGGTCAGCGGTACTATCTTCTTTAACCTTAAGTCCGGTCAATCAGCCAGGCTAGTATTAAGTCAGGGTGTTATCCATTGGATCGCTTATGAGAAGCTGCGCGGAAGAAAGGCCGTTGAGTCGATACGTGAAATCGATCAGGCGCATTTCAATTTCAATCCGTTATTGAAGCTGGCGATTGGCGAACAACAGCTGCCACCAACGATAGACATTCTCAAACGGCTCTATAAACATAATAATAAACCGACAACCGTACCTGACCTGCCGCTTGAAAACGAGCGGCTTTCTTCCTCAAACCCTCAAATCGATCTCAATAGAGAAAGGCTCTTCGATCAGGATCGTGTTCGCTCAATCCTAGAAGAAGAGGCACTGGAATATCTAGGGCCCATGACCAGGGTATTATGCACGGACTATCTGAAAGCCATGCCACCTCTACTCAATCTCAGCCAAGTACGGCAGTTGATAACTGCCCTCAAGAAGGATATCAACGATCATAAAAAAGGAGCGCTCTTCCTGATACGGGTAAAGAAGGCCTTGAAGGTTTATTAGTCTCGAACTTGCAACTACAGATATGTAGTAACCCATGCACAAGGTTAATAATTAGTGCCCGTCCAGAAACGACTTGAACGTTGGTAGGCGCCAGACGGCTGTCTTTCGTAGAAGCGGCATGGATGCCACGTAAGTCCCATCAGCACAGGGATGTGCTGTTGGGGCGTCGGAGAAAGACAGCCGTCTGGCGCCGAAGGGTAGAAAAGAGCCCCTCATTTCTGGACGGGCACTGACTAATCCAAGTCTTTTATAAGTTGCGGGACTTTATCTGCTGCCGTTGGTTTAGCAAAAAGATAGCCCTGCATATAGTGACAGCCAAGCTGAAGCAATACCTTCTTTTGCTCCTCGGTTTCCACTCCTTCAGCAACGACCCCAAGCCCCATTGCATTACCCAGTGATAGGATTGCATTTACCAACGCATATTCGCGCTGCTGTAGAGTGCGTTCGTTACTTTCATCTGGCACAGATAGCGCTGCTATAAATTGCCGATCTATTTTGAGCTGCCCAATTGGTGCAGTCTGAATAGTCGACAGGGACGAATAGCCTGTTCCGAAATCGTCAACGGAAATTGTTAATCCAGTACCCAAAAGGCGTTTTAACACATCATCGGCCATCTCATCACTCGGAAGCAGCAATGACTCAGTAATTTCGAAAACAAGACACTCAGGATTTATTTTATAGCGCTTTAACATCGCTTCAATTTTGTCGCAAAACGATGTCGACTCTAACTGCCTAGCGCTGATATTTATGGCAAAATTGAGGTCAGGAGTTACGACTTTGTTTTCTTGCCATTCAGAGATCTGCTTGATTGCATTCTCAATTATCCACTCCCCAAGCGGAACGATCATCCCTGTATCTTCAGTAATAGCGATAAACTCATCTGGTGACACAATACCGCGAAATGGATGACGCCACCTTACTAACGCCTCGAACGCGTATAGTTTACCCTCTTTTGATAATTGTGGCTGATAATAGATTTCAAACTGCTCTTCGATCAGCGCCGCTTGTAATTCTGCTTCCAGCGCTATTCGCCGCCTGGCTTCATCCTGCATACTTGGATGATAAAAACGCACCAGAGCACGGCCATCATTCTTTGCTTGATACATTGCCGCCTCAGCCTGACGGACAACATCATTGACCGTTTCCTTTCTACGAAAGGGGAATACAGTAACCCCTATACTCAATGATACCTGAACCGAATGCTCGTTAACTAAAACCGGCTCTGACAGGGATTCTTCAATATGTTCTGCAAATCGCTGCGCATTTACGGCCATGGTGCTTTTGCTGTGGTGTTGTTCCGCAAGCAGCACCACAAACTCATCACTCCCCATCCTTACAAGTAGGTCTTCCTTGCGTATCTGCCTTCTCAGGCGCCTGGTAAATTCTACAAGCAACTGATCTCCAGCATGAAAGCCTAAAGAATCATTGACTTTTCTGAAATGATCGAGCCCCATAAAAACCAATGCGCCATATTCATGTTGACGCATGGCCAAGGACAGCGAACTCTCAAGATGATCATTGAGCGTCTCTCGATTAGGGATCCCGGTCAGGACATCATAATGCCCCTGATAATGAAAATTTTCTTTTGACTTTTTTAGTTCACTAACATCACTTATTACTATGAGCAGGGTCTCTGTCCATTTGATATTACCTATATCCTCACCATCCTTATCGAGCCGTCTACCCTGTATTCTACCGACAAAGCAGTTGTAGTCACTCTTGACTGAGCCCTGTTTGAAACGGATATCGATATACTTATCCTGGGGTTTGTTTGCAAATGCATTAAATCTACTTCTGAAGATAACTTGATCCTGTGGCAGCATGTATTCAGCTAATGCACGCCCTATCAAAGTGTACTTCTCGACTCCCAGCATGTTGGCAAGCATTTGGTTGGCGCGGATAATAATGCCAGTTTCATCCAGACTGGCATATCCCATTGGCGCTTCATTATATAGATCCAGGTATTGCTGATGGGTATATTGAAGTTTCGCCTGCGCTTGACGTAACTCCTCATTCTGCAATTCCAGTTCGATCTGATGAACATGCAACTCCTGCAATAGCTTATCCCGATCTGCAAGCTTTTTCGCATAATTCGTTTTCTGTCTACTGCGGGCGAGCACTTCAGCCCTATCACGCATAAATTGAAATTTATTATCGCGAGAGTCATCCTCGTTATTACCGCTCACTCAAAGCCCCTTACATAGGTGTTCTCAGTAGTCCAACAAACCAATGATGTTGCCCAATGATCATTTCAGCTACAGACAGTATCTGCTTGATCAAATCACCATTACTATGCCTTACACTCACCTCCCTGCTACGACCGACAATATCGGATTTACCATATCTCAAATAGCGCTCGATATAGACGTCATGCTCTGCCGAAACCTCATTGGGCATTAAGATTGAGATATTCTTACCTAATAGAGCATCCTCTGTGTAGCCAACCAATTCGATCAAGGCGTCATTGACCTCCTTAATATCACCCTGCTCATTGATAAGCACATATGCATCCGTCACACTTAACAAGGTCTCCATGCGCAATTCCCGTTCCATCAGATCCTGGCGGGCCTTTCTTAGACTACTGGTATTTATGAAAGTGAATACCACGCCTGAATAGGTATCAGGCGCTATCTGATATGGAAACACACGCATCAGAAATTCTTCGCCTTCGCTGGACAAGACCCTTTCACGCACCATTCCCTTTTCGGTATTTTTCACCAACTTTGCAATCTCGCTGACATTCACCCCCTTCAGCTTGTGAGAAAGATGACTCAGGGGGCGCCCGATATCCTGATCCATTATCCGAAATAGAAGCGATATCTCTGGGGTAAATCGGCGTATATCCAAATTCTCATCGAGAAAGAGTGTCGCCACACCAGTATTGCAGAGCAGATTATCCAGATCATTGTTAACTTCGGTCAGTTCGGTAATTTTACCCTGATACTCTGAGTTGACGGTATAGAGTTCTTCGTTGACAGACTGCAACTCCTCATTCGTACTTTGCAACTCTTCGTTGCTGGCAAGCAACTCCTCATTAGTTGCTTGTAACTCCTCATTCGATGTCTCTAACTCCTCAACAGTTGCTTGAAGATTTTCCCGCGTAAACTGCAACTCGTTCTCGAGGTCGACAATTCGTTGTTGAGCTTCCTTGCCCACATTGTAGGTCTCTGGTGATGAAGTTTTCGATTCAGGAGAAGTGCGTACCTCTTCGATAAACACAGCAATCATCATGACTTGCTGCTTTTTCGTCGGTAGCGGTTTCAGCCGCATGTTTACGACTTTATCCTGGTTATTCCCATTTAGGTGAATATTCGTATAGATCAGCTCCTCTTTGCTCTTGATGACTTTCTGCAGCCCCGTGCTAAGAGGAATCGCTAGATCCTTGATCACCAACTTTACAACATCATTTATTACCTTGCCGGTGGAAAACCGCAGATAGTCCTTTGAATCCCCCGCCACATGCATCAGTTCCTGGGCCTCGCTAACAACCATGCAGAATGGCAGATAATCACCAGCCACACCCTCCACCAAACGCTCGAGAAGTCTTTCCTCTTCATGCTGGCGGTTAGCAGCAACGCGCCCTGTCATACGGTTGGTGTTATACCAACGTTTAGCGTCAAAATTTATTGCGGGCTCGGACAGCTCAGCTTGCCGCCTACGGCCCCTGGATTGATAGATACGCCACTTGTGATCCAAGGGATCAAAAAATTCGGCCATGTCACCCGTGGTCTCGCTGCTACCAAGAAACAGGATACCCTTGGGGTTGAGAGCAAAATTAAATAATTCCAACACCCGCTTTTGCAACACGGGTTGCAGATAGATGAGCAAGTTACGACAACTCAAAAGGTCGATATTGGTAAAAGGAGGATCTTTGACCAGGTTGTGCTGGGCAAATACCACCATCTCTCTGACCTGCCGGCTAATGTAGAAACCTTCTTCTTTATGATAAAAATATTTACTCAACATCAGCGGTTCGATATCCGCCACAGCACTCTCTGCAAAAACGCCTGCACTGGCGAGAACAATGGCCTCTCGATCCACATCGGTGGCAAATATTTTGATATCGACATTGAGACCCTCCTGCTCCATCACCTCACAGCAGAGGATGGCAAGACTATAGGCCTCTTCACCTGTGGAACAGCCACTCACCCAAATTCGCAACTTGTCACCCTTGGCCTCTCTCATCAACATCGGCAGATATTTTGATGAAATAGCCTCAAATGCCTCAGGATCACGAAAAAAGCTTGTCACGCCGATCAGCAGATCTTTATGCAGGCTATTGAGTTCAACCGGGTAACTCTCGAGAAAGCGCACATAATCATTGAGATCTTGTACCTGATTGACGGCCATCCTGCGTTCAATGCGCCGGATAATAGTAGTAGGTTTATAATAAGTGAAATCGATCTTATTATTTTCCCGTAGCAGCGCAAATATGCGTGTTACCCCATCCTCATCGGTAAGCATGGTGCTGGCATATTCATCCTTGGCCGTAAAAGGGTGCTTCAAATAGGAGAGCAGCTGGGTCGGCATCTCCTCCGGAGGCAGTACGTAGTCCACCAACCCTGTGGCGATGGCACTTCTCGGCATGCCGTCAAAGGCAGCGCTCTCCTCCTCCTGCACCATGACCATACCCAGTTCTTCCTTAATGGCACGAATACCGCTCGTGCCGTCACTACCGGTACCAGAGAGAACAATGGCGATGGCCTTGGCACCTAGATCCTCTGCCAATGAACGAAAGAAGATATCTATGGGAAGGTTAATCCCCCTGGCATCCCTATCCTGCTCGGACAGGATGATGCGACCGTGAAATAGCCTGAGATTCTTGTTAGGCGGTATCAGATAGACAGCGTTGCGCTCCACCCACATCCCATCCTCTGCCCGATGCACAGGCATACGCGTCCGTTTTGAGAGTAGTTCCGCCATTAGGCTTTTATGATCCGGAGAGAGATGCTGAATGACAACAAAAGCGACACCGCTGTCGGGTGGCATCACCTTGAAAAAGGACTCGATGGCCTCCAACCCACCTGCTGAGGCTCCAATACCTACGGTATGTGAGGGTTTAGCCTGTACATCCATCTCCCCTGATGGCGCTGACTCGATACCGAGTTCATCGTTCATGAAAGGTTTCACCTAAGCGTTAGCAGAACAAAATCTCAAATAAATTGTACCAACCAAATTAGTAGCGATTTTGATCAAAGACAATAGAATCAAATATTTGTCAAGCCTGAAACATGGTTTCAGAAACTATATTGCAAGCTTATTGAATGAACAGGAATAGCGTCCCAAAATTGCACATACCATGTCCAATACATACCCTGATTCTATCAAACCCTA
>JASFJX010000184.1:0-6695 GCA_050119385.1 Candidatus Thiodiazotropha sp.
CGAATCGAATAGTCTCTAAGCGACCGGGTGAAACATACAGGTTGGTAAAGAGTCGGGGTGTAAAGCTTCACAGAAGGTGATGGTTAAACTATCCAGTCAGAACACCCAGGCAATCATTAGGGTGATGATGACGAAGAAAAGAAAGAAAGCACCCAGCATGTATTGAATCTCACCCAGGAGGCCATCACCCGCTACCAGGGCGAAGAACACGAACATGACGAAGGTCACGCCGAAGGCCCAGAGGGAGGCGGTTTTCAGCCCCACGCCAGGTTCCAGTGTTGCGATAAAAATTTGGATCAGCGGCGGGGCAATAAGGACGCCGAGGACAACCAGCAGCAGGCCTATACCCAGCACGACTCCCCACATCTTCAATTCGGACTGTTTTTCCGTACCCATACTCAGGATTTAGCCTCTCCTTTGATGACATCGCGCACCCGGTGCGGATCGGGGAGCCCGTTGACGCTCAGCTCAGGACTGTCTCCGGCGGTATATATCTCCACCTTGCCGGCATTGAGCATGCGTTGCAGCAGGGTCTGTTCGATTTTTGTGGTACGGATGGAACTCATATTGATTTCTATATACTTTTTGTTCAGCAGGCCATGGGCCCAGATCACTTCATCTTCTTTAATGGTGAGTTTGTCGGCCTTCATCATGAGATACCAGTAAAACAGGATCAGAATGCCGATGCCGAGTGGTATGAGTAAAATAGCGATGACCGTGCCAAAGGGATGGCTGCGGATCATGGATGGGTGTTCTTCGTAAAGTATCTCGGACATGGATCATTCCTTCGTGGCCTCACAGTGTCTCACCGGTATCGGCGGTGAGGTTTGGCTTATAGTGCCAGAACTGTCTCGAATTATCCGAAACGATGCTCTAGCTTTTACTGGGAAAAGTTTCGCTCTAGGGTACTCGCCTTGATTATTATGACATTACTAACCGCTACAACGAACCCATTATCCCGCATCCGAAATCCTTGGTCGCTGTCACGTTTGACCTGGTGCAGTTCATCCCAGGACTGTGCAGTCCTGATGTCATTCAGACATTCGTGCTAAGCTTATCCATTCAGGCTCCGGATGCCGGCGTACCACTCCATCTCTACCGTCCTGTTCACTGCTGCGAGGCGAAGGGGGTTGTAGCAAGCTAGTATCAGGATTGAATTATAGCGGCTCACAGCAATGCTGTGTTTTGCCAAGATTTCCTTAATGGTTTGCTCAATCCTGTTCAAGCATTACAACACGGCAGCATTTTCCAGCGTCTCGTAAAGTTGCGCTTTAACCTGCTTGAGGCGTTGCCTCGTCATGATCGCTGTGGACATATCGACCAGCACTTCTTCAAAGGTTCGCCGGCTCTGAAGCATGTCAGAGAAATCCCGGCCATAGGTTTCCTCTTTTAGGTCAGGGAGTTGAACGATGGCCGTTACACGCTCTTTGTTCGATGTATATGCTTTCATCTCACGGAATTGTTTACCATTATGCTCCACAGGGCCCCAATAAGGGTTGAGCCATACTACGAACAGGGACTCTTGCGGAAATTGACTGGCGAGTTGAGAAAATCCACTGACAGTATCTACCAGCGCCTGGCCGCCAGTGATTACTGTGTGTACCACCAGTTCACGCCCCATGTCATTGAGCAGATCCGGCACCTCGTTGGTAATGAGGTAGTTAGATAGGGGAACGAAAGAGCTGGCGCCATTATCGATAATAACATCATTTTCTACCGATGCGATGATCTCCACCATTTCGTCAAAATTCCTGGTGTTGATCTCGTTGCCGTCCATGATGTCGAGCCGGTGAACATTTAGAGCCTTGTAACCTTCGAATGTCGCATTAACCGGGTCGGTGTCGATGCACACGGGATCCTGCCCGAGGCTTACCTTATACTGTGCAACAAGGGCTGCGATTGCCGATTTTCCAACGCCGCCTTTTCCTTGCAGGATAATATGTACCTTTGCCATCAGATTAAGTCCTCTATTTTCGGTGTTGCATTAAAAGTAAAACTGTCCGCTCTGGATTGTTTCTTTACCTGTTTTCGACTGTTCTGGGAGGCCCCCCGATTTTTCTGTGTAACCTTCTTTTGTTTGAGTCTTACTTCGCTGTTTGCTTCCTTTATGTGTTTTCTTACATGCTTAAGGAAGGTCTCATAGCGATAAGGAAAATTACCGGTTTCATGCATATGCTCCCATATAGTCTTTACTGCGTACCCTGCATCTATTGCAGCTTTCACATCGTCCCGGGCAGCCATAAAAGCGACGGCTGCCATGCTCTGTCTAGGCCTCTTCGCATTGCGTTTATTTGCCCATTCAGTCAGCTCTTCAACGTACTTTTTTGCCATATCTTGCTATCCATAGTCTATTCTCATATCACTACATGTAGCACCAAATAACAATTCATTAAGTCGCTATTAACGCGCTGCAAAATGCTACATTAGCCGATGTAATCGATAATCCAGATTTTCGCAATATTGCATATGTTTATATCGCACTTTTTGTGCAATAACTGCGAATTGATCATGGTTTTTTAGGTTGCGATTTCGTGTTGCCAATGACGTCGAATGGCGCAAAGGGTCCCCGTATCCAGGTATAGTGACAGAAGCAATAATCGGACTATTGGCGATGAAACGAGGTTGCTACTGCTTGAAAATCAACGAAGGTACAGCGGCTGGAAGTCTGCCATATTGATGGATAGGTCGCAGGCAGGGTGGTGGCATGGGACACGCATGATGGAGTAAATCGCGCCACGCAGTGGTTATTGAGATTGAGTGACGGCGGGATTATCACAAGGTATAAATTTCGTGATAGCAAGGGGGCCGTGTTCTGGTTTTTCGTGTCTTTAATAAAGTTACTCGAATGTGCGAGTTGATAATAGGCCAGGTTCGATTTGGCGCAAAGAATACTCTCACAATCTGTCGGAGACTTAGTGCGCTTGTTAGTTGGATGAAGCGGCGTATGCTGTACTCGTTTTAGTCAGTCAATATTGATTAGCAGTGCATTGATGAAATTTAGATTATAGATGTCCTTATTCGATGTTGAATGTAAACAGTAATACAACTGTCCATTTAATATATTCGATATTCATTTAAATGATTTTGTCGTTATGTCCTTGCGTAGTCCTCGGAGTTGTAAGGCATAAAACTAGCATCCCTCCTCCCTCTGAAAGAAGGCCGGGAAGAGGGCTTTCCTCATCCCAGTCATCCCCCTAAAGAGAGAAGGGAGCTAGGTGGGGCGACAGTGATACAATAGGAAACTAAGACACCATGAACTAAGACTCTCATCACAAAATGAAATCATGAAAGCAAAACAGGTACTATTTCTTTGCCTGTTAATATTCAAGCTAGTCAAATTGCCCTGCTATCTGCCCTTTAGTTGAAGCTGCCAGGTGGTCTGGATTTGTTCCAGCTAATACAGAGCAGAACTAGAAACGAAAGCTATAGCGTTGCTGAATGTATAAAATTAGGAATAGTTGCATCAACCCTCTACGCAGGCTATCCATTGCCGGATCAATGAGTTCCATTCAATATTTATTGTTAAGAAGAGAAAGTTAGTGACACCATGTCTTATGATATATAAGTCACAGAAAATCAAAGAGTAAATGGATTAGACTTGAAGTGTCATCCTTGTGTTTTTGTTACCGGCCGTATGTCATTTTTAGAATTAGTATAATTATTAAAATATTTGTTATGAGGCATGCTTCTCTGTTTGCTTGTTAAAGCGGTAGCAAACTTAGAGCAATGGGATAGCTTTATGGTTTTTATTTGGGTTCCAAACAGGAAGGTGTTTGAAATGGACATGGGAGAGGGAAAAATAGTTAGCAAACGTATAACTGCAGATCTATTGCGACTTGCTCTAGCATGTTTAACGTTCTTAACTGTTAGGGCTGCGCAAATCATTATTTTTCTGTTACCAGGTGTTATCTTTACGCTCGGTTCGGCACATGCCCAATACCAGATGGAATATCTGAATCGTGGTGTTGTTGCGGTGAATATTGGCGATGGTGGTGTGTATGTGGGATGGCGATATCTAGGAACAGACCCGTCAAATATCACATTCAACGTTTATCGAAACAACACGCGTCTAAACACAAGCCCGATTACCGATAGTACAAACTTTATTGACGCCAGTGGTGACCAGAGCGCCGAGTACTCGGTGCGGAGTGTTTTGAACGGTGTTGAACAGGATGCATCGGAATCAGTGGATGTATGGGATAGCCAGTATCTCACTGTGAACCTGCAAAGGCCATCGAGTGGCACAACGCCTGATGGTGTCTCTTACGACTATAGTCCAAACGATTTAAGTGTTGCTGATCTGGATGGCGACAGTGAGTATGAAATCATTGTCAAATGGGATCCATCGAATTCGAAAGATAATTCTCAGTCTGGTTATACAGGTAACGTATACCTGGATGCATATGAAATGAGCGGGCAGCACTTGTGGCGTATTGATCTGGGGCGCAATATCAGAGCTGGCGCTCACTACACGCAATTCATTGCTTATGACTTGAACGGCGATGGTAGTGCTGAAGTCGCTTGTAAAACAGCCGATGGCACGATTGATGGTCAGGGTGATGTTATCGGCAACAGCAGTGCGGATTATCGAAACAGCAGCGGATATATATTAAGTGGTCCTGAGTATCTGACGATATTTGAAGGAACCAGTGGTCGTGAACTTGCTACCACCGATTATATTCCGCAGCGCGGCAATGTTTCCTCATGGGGGGATAGTTACGGCAATCGAGTGGACCGTTTTCTGGCGGGTGTAGCATATCTGGACGGCCAACGGCCTAGTCTCATAATGTCGCGTGGATATTATACACGTGCGGTCATCGCAGCCTGGGATTGGCGTAATGGTTCACTGACTAATCGTTGGACATTTGATTCAGATGACTCCGGTAGCGGTGCGGCTGCCGGGCAAGGCGCCCATAGCTTGACCATAGGTGATGTTGACCAGGACGGAAGGCAGGAGATTGTCTATGGTGCTGCGACCATCGATGATGACGGGAGTCTGTTGTACTCGACAGGCTTGTGTCATGGCGACGCTTTACATCTAGGGGATTTCAATCCGGATAGGAGTGGCCTCGAGGTGTTCATGGTGCATGAAGACCAAAGTTGTTATGGAGACAATGGCGTAGAAATGCACGATGCTCGTACGGGGCAAATCCTTTGGGGAACTTCTGGCGGTAATGGGGATATAGGCCGAGGATTGACTGCCGATATTGACCCGCGATATCGGGGATCGGAGGCCTGGGGTTCTCGTGGAGGGCTGAACTCAGCAACCGGGCAGAATCTGGGTGATAGTACACCGTCAATAAATTTCGCTATCTGGTGGGATGATGATCCGTCGCGTGAACTTCTCGATGGAACGAAAATCGATAAATGGAACACCGATTCATCATCGACTGAACGTCTGCTTACTGCCTACCTCAATGGAGCTGAGCAAAACAACACTACTAAAGCGAACCCTGGGCTTTCTGCTGATATTTTTGGTGATTGGAGAGAGGAGGTGATCTGGCGAACCGAAAACAATCAGCAGCTGCAGATCTATACCACAACAATTCACACCGATATGCGCCAATTTACCTTGATGCATGATCCGCAGTATCGCGTAGCTATCGCATGGCAGAATGCCGGTTACAATCAACCGCCACACCCGGGTTTCTATCTAGGGGAAGGTATGAGTGTTCCATCGCAACCCGATATCTATCTTGCGGGAGGATCGAGTATTCAGAACGACCCGGACAGTGATGATTCTGATGATGAAGGTGATTCTAACGATAGTGGTTCTGATGATGAAGGTGATGTAGATTCAGATTCAGATTCAGGTGATTCTGATTCAGGTGATTCTGATTCAGGTGATTCTGATTCAGGTGATTCTGATTCAGGTGATTCTGATACTAATGACTTAGATGGTCTTTTATTGGAAGAGAACGAAACTGGCTATTGCGGTGTGGATGGAGCGATTGAGAGTAATCATAGCGGATACACCGGCAGCGGATTTTCGAATAGCGATAATGTACTGTCTAGTGGTGTGGAGTGGGCGATTAATGTCCCCGAAGACGGCACATATATCATGAGTTGGCGTTATGCCAATGGCTTCTCCGCCAATCGTGCTGCGGAACTGTTGGTGGACGGGAGTACGCTGGTTTCAAATGTATCTTTTCAAGGTACTGGCGCCTGGTCAAATTGGAGCAGCGTTTCTACTGATGTCACTCTGAGCGCTGGCAACCATCTCATTCGACTACAGGCAACAACTAGCGAAGGGTTGCCAAATATAGATAGTCTGGAGGTAAATGGTGACAATGCTCCACAAGCTGGAGAATGCGTCAGTGATTCAGATTATGAGTTACCGGATGAAAATGTTGAATCAACTCCAACCCCAACTGCAACCCCAACTGTAATTCCAACTGTAACCCCAACTGTAACCCCAACTGTAACCCCAACTGTAACCCCAACTGTAACCCCAACTGTAACCCCAACTGTAATCCCAACTGTAATCCCAACTGTAATCCCAACTGTAATCCCAACTGTAATCCCAACTGTAATCCCAACTGTAATCCCAACTGTACTCCCAACTGTACTCCCAACTGTAATCCCAACTGTAACCCCAACCCCAGCCCATCAAGATGACGGATCTTCAGAGGATTCATCGGAAGAAGTGACTGGTTCGGTTGCATGTACGGCAGGCACCCTATTTGCTTGGGGAT
>JASFJX010000185.1:0-6666 GCA_050119385.1 Candidatus Thiodiazotropha sp.
TGTCTATGGTACTCATATCCGGCCGCATGTTGAGTACCATAGACATGGTGGGAATATTCTCGAATACAGAGGAGGCGATGCCAATGGAGATATTGGTCAAGGTTGCGCCCCACTGAACATAGAGCAACTCAGATGCCAGTGTAAGATAGCCAAGATAGCCCAGGCCGCCGACACAGAGAATGACGCCACACAGGAAAAGCAGGGTGTCCCATTCCGACCTGGCGACGCGTAAAAATACATCGAAGGGTTGTCGGCTCTCAACAACGATTGAGAAGTTGGGTGATTCGCTGGTGGTGATTTTTTCTTCACTTGGTTTATGAGTCTTCTTAAGAAAGTAACCGAAAAACTGTAGATAGGAGAGTCCGGTCATCACGCCGATAGCGGCAGGCAGTGACAGTTGGCCTTGAAAAAAGACGGCAGTAGCGATGGTCAACAGGAACAGCCCAATGATACGCTTTGCACCGCGTCGCATGGCTATCTGTTCCTGCGTGCTGGTGAGGTGGCCTTCGGGTAGGGCGGTATGCATGATAGTCGCAGGTACGAGATAGCTGACTACGGCGGGTATAAAAAGTGAGAAGAATGAGAAAAAATCGACCCTTCCATTGGTACTGATGATTTCCTGTTGCCATACCATCAGGGTGGTAATGTCACCAAACGGGCTGAAGGCTCCTCCCGCATTGGATGCAATCACAATATTAACGCAGGTTAGTGTGACAAATCGCTGATTATCCCTTTCCAAATGCAGAACCACTGCGCCCATCAGCAAGGCAGTGGACAGGTTATCGAGAAAAGGGGAGAGGAAAAAGGTGGTGATGCCCATCGTCCAGAAGAGCCGTCTGTAGCTGTATTTGCGGTTGGCGACCCAGGTGCGCAATGCCAGGAAAACACTTCGTTCAGCCAGAGCGTTGATATAGGTCATCACCACCAGGATGAAAAGCATCAGTTCCGCATATTGCAAAAGACTGTGCCTTAACGCCAGTTCCGCCGCATGTCCACTGCTATGTTGAACGGCATACCAGCCGATCAAACCCCAGATAATCCCTGCCGCAAGCATCATGGGTTTTGATTTGGGCAGCTCTATGAACTCCTCAAGAGCGACTGCAATCAGGGCAAGGGCGAAAACGCTCAGGCTGAGAAGTCCCACCCAATGGGTGATCATGCCGTAGCCACTGTCAGAAATTTGATCCGCCAGTACCAATCCGGGAGAAGCGCAGAACAATGCTAGCGAAACTGTCAGTCTCTTCATGTATGTCTGTTTGATGATGATCTATTTAATAAGCTGTGGCACCTGTTTAGTCGTTTTTTACTATTTATAATGATAATTAACACCTATGGTATCTGATTTAGAAGCTACCTGCATTGATCCATAGATGTACCATGATACTGGCAGCATATCCCAATGCGATAACCGGGGTCCATTTCAGATGCCCGAAAAAGGTGTATTTGCCGCGCGCCTGACCCATTAGAGCAACTCCAGCCGCGGAGCCGATGGAGAGCATCGAGCCACCTACACCCGCAGTCAGCGTGACCAGTAACCACTGTCCCAAGGACATATCCGGCATCATGGTAAGAACCGCGAACATCACCGGGATATTGTCGACAATCGCCGAGAGTATGCCAACCATGATGTTGGCCGGGGTGGCGTTCATCGCCGGGGTTAGATCCAGCGCCGCTCCCCATTGGGTGTACATCACTTCAGAGACTACCGCCAGATAGCCGATGAAGCCCAGGCCGCCGACGCAGAGCACTACGCCATAGAAAAAGAGCAGAGTATCCCATTCGGCGCGGGCAACCTTATTGAAGACATCGAAAGAGACTATGTCTCCCATCTGTCCGTCATGTTCCATTTCGAGCAGATCTTCTTGAGTCAATTGTGGATGGTCCTTGTGGAAGGTCTTTTTCAGATAGAAACCGAAGAACTGGAGGTAAGCCAGGCCGGTCAACATGCCGATCACTGGCGGCATGCCGAGAAAGTTATGGAAACTGACCGCGGTCACGATAGTCATCAGGAAGAAGCCGATAATGCGTTTGGCGCCGCGCTTCATCTCAACACCATCACCACCACCCTGGGGTTTCTCGTCAGGTACGGCAAAGTGCATGATTGCGGCAGGTACCAGCCAGTTGACCAGTGAGGGTGCAAACAGTGCGAAGAAAGCCCAGAAATCGATCGGGCCCTGGACAGTGCTAATCGATTTTTGCCATACCATAAGAGTGGTTATGTCACCAAATGGGCTGAATGCACCACCGGCATTCGCGGCGACCACGATGTTGATGCAGGCGAGGAGTACGAATTTGGTGTTACTTCCGCCAACTGCAAGTACTACCGCACACATCAGTAAGGCTGTGGTCAGGTTGTCGGCAACAGGGGAGATAAAAAACGCAAGCATACCGGTTATCCAGAACAGCATACGAAAACCGAACCCTTTACTCACCAGCCATGAACGGAGCTTTTCAAATACATTACGTTCATCCATTGCATTTATGTAGGTCATGGCCACCAGCAGGAATAGCATTAATTCAGCATATTCCAGCAGGTTATGGCGTACCATCTCTTCGGCGGTGTTGGATAGGCCATGTGTGTGGTAGTACCAGGCAATCAAACCCCATATCAAACCAGAGGCCAGGATGACCGGTTTGGATTTTCTGAGATGCGTGAACTCCTCCGCCATCACCAGCAGGTAAGCAACAGCGAAGATACCGATAGCGGTGAAACCGAGCCAGTGGTTGGTCAGGTCTAAATGATCTCCGCCAGAGGATGCCGCAGCCAAGGCAGCAGATGGCATGAGAAGGGAGAGGAATATGGTTGTGATAAATCTCACTGATGCACCCCAAAATATATTTTATTCTTCCAGGTATTTTTACAAACCCTCGAATTCTCTTTGATGCTTGCTGGCGGGTCAACTGTTTCCACGGCCGATAGACAGAAAAAACGTAATCTGGTGGTTTGCAAGGAAAGAAGCGGGCGATTGTCAAGTGAAAAAGTCACACTGAGGATGGTGTCTTGTCATATAGACTGTCGGCTAAGAGGTGGAATAGTAGTCGAAAAAGGCACAAAGCGTCGGATTGAGGGCCTGCTGATGGGTGACATGGAGTATGAGAAAGTCTACGATGAAAACGGTTTGAATGAGCTGGTTCTGACTAGAAACATTCTTTTGGCACACCTCTTTAGCGGTAAGCTCGCGCCCAGTGATGTGTTGCAATATGCAAAAAGGTGTTCAACCGTAACTCACTGGGAGGAGTTGCTGTGCGTTGCATTCAATCCGAATGCCTCCCGGTTGATGGCCGTGGTCAGTATTCGCCAGGCAGATGGCTACAGTGGGATCCTGCGTCGACATGGCTCGATTGAATATGTCAGGTTTTTTATCGACTGGGGCGATGGAAGAGGCATGCGGGAGATAGGGCTGAGTCACTTTAGAGTATGTGATGTGATTGATGATGAGGTGGCACGACAGGTTCCTTCCTACCATTTTGTCTCCTGTGGTTTCGAGGCCGACCGCTATAGGCGCCTCATCAGGTCAGGTGTTGAACCCAAAGTGAGAGCAGTGCTGTCATGGAACCATGTACCAGAAATGGATGTTGATTTTACGCCAATATTCGGTAATCAGGTCGATTCGCAAATTTCCATCGATTCCTCGGTTGAGTTGACATCTCTATTCAGTGCCGCTGAAAGTCTGTCTGAAAAGGCTATGTTGCATTTAGGTTTTCGGCAACCTTACCCGCTTGATCTTGCTACTTAGGGAGAGTGATCGATTAGGTGAAATTGAACGCAACTCGCAAGCTTGATTCAAAGCGGACGATTTTCATATACAAAAAAAAGATTGATTTGACAAGTAAAAAAGTCACATATTCAGGATGCTCCTTTCTATACTTCTAAACAGTCAATATCTGAAATCATATCACTCATACAAGGTTATCTAGACGGTCCGTTAGCGATAAGCCTTCACATGATGTTCGGACTGCTAAGAAGCCAATAACAGAAAATCAGGAGAGAGGATAGTGGCTATGAGCAGTGAATATGAGTCTGTTTCCAGTCATATGACCAACGATTATCACCTGGATCATATTAATACAGCCGATTCGCTTGGTGTTATCAATCCGACAACTCCGGTCAGTGATTACCTGGCATTCAGCCAGCTGCTTGTTTCCAAGCGGCCAAGCAACGAAGTCTTTGGTAAAAGACTGTTCGATATCGTTATGAGCTTATTGATTCTGGTACTCATGAGTCCAGTTATGCTCTCGACGATGGCGCTGATATGGCTGAGTACCTTTGGACGTGACCCGGTTTTCTATCGTCAAGTTCGTGTCGGTCACAAAGGTCATGAGTTCTATGTTCTGAAATTCAGAAGTATGCGGGTTGATGCTGAGACGTCTGGGCCACAGATGGCAGGCGTGAATGACTCACGTGTAACATCTATCGGTCGGTTTATACGCAGTACGCGTATTGATGAGCTGCCGCAGCTGTTGAATGTATTGATGGGCGAGATGAGTTTGGTCGGTCCGCGCCCGGAGAGACCGGAGTTTGTTTCGAGCTTTCAAAAGCAGATCAATGGCTATGCGCTCAGACATCAGGTCAAGCCAGGTATCACCGGTTGGGCTCAAGTACGATACCCCTATGGTGAGACGGTTGAAGACGCTGCAAACAAGCTCTATTACGACCTCAGTTATATACGCCGAAAAAGCCTGTGGTTGGACATTCTTATTCTTTTTCAGACTATTCCCGTCGTCTTGACCGGGCATGGTGCGAGGTAGTGACAAGGGTGCCATTTAACCAAGTCTAAAAACGATGAGATATTCAAGCAACAACTCTTTGTGTATCGATGTGCGCAGAAATCTAGAAGTTCTCATGTTGGGCTCTCTGGAGAGGGCTGATGCACATATACCTTATGAGGCAATAGATATGGATGAGTGGAACGAATTCATGCAGGCGTATAGGAACCAGTCGAATAGTGCCTTTTTAATGCGTGTTGATGATTTGCTGCTCGAACGTGGATTGAACAGGAGCAATGCTGTTAGTCTCATCGCCTCATCCTATCGTCAGGGAATCATGGCAGCTAATCTTCTCTCAGTTGCAGGTTATGGAAATGTGGTCGTTGAAGTTGGTTGGAGACGCGATTCAGTGATCTGCTCCGCAATTATCGGGGAGAAATGCGATGCCGCGGTTGGAGGTCATGCCAGATATCAATGGAGAAACTCAGCGGGTAGACAGCTGGGTGGCCTGTTGCATTAATACAATGTTACACGGGGTTTTTTTGTGAAACCCTGCGTTCACTGTACTGCTGTATGTAGTATTTAGTGGGTCCATCATCCGGGTGTTCATTCAGGATGAGCTTGAATTTTCCATAAGCCGTTTCCCGCTCACCACGCATCCATTCTACCAGTGCTTCGGCAAAATCCTCATGCAGCTGGCGTAACCGGGGTGTGGCCTCCTCGCTCATGCAGGAGACCTCATGGATTGTGATCAATTGCTGTTTACCTGCGACCGCGAACTGTCCCACCTCGCGGGTTGTAATATCCTTGAGTCCAAACACAGCCTCGCTTGATGCGAGGATCGCGGTACCCAACAGTTTGTTGAGATTTTCAATACGCGAGGTGGTGTTCACCATGTCGCCTACAGCCCTGTATTCGAAGTGGTCGATGGCGCCAACATGACTCATGACCAATTCTCCAGCATGCAGACCTATGCGGGTGAAGAGCTTTGGCTCCAGGTCTGACTGCTGCAGTGACCGATTGATCGACAGGGCTGCTTCGCAAGCCATTTGATGCAGGGAAATATCGGGTTCGGTTGAAGGCCAGATAGCCAGCATCGCATCACCCACCACATCTGAAACCACACCATTTCTGGCCCTTACCGGTTTAAACAGGATTTCATAATAACGGTTGAGGTAAGCCCGCAGATCCATTGGCTCCATATTTTCTGCAAATTTTGTGTAGTTCTGTGCATCGGTAGCCAGGCAGACACCAAATGCGGAACTGGTTTCTGTCATCGGCTCCTTTTTATGTTGCGCGAGGTGATCAATGACATGCCCAGGCAGATAGTATCCAAACAGCTCCCGCAACCATTCCCGACTGTTGCGCATCTGCCGATAGTGCCAGGTTTGGCTAAGGATGAGTGCCAACGGGGTTTGAATGACAAGCGGAACAAACCAGGGTAACCAGATATGCTGTTGGCTGAAGAGATGGTAGACCAGGGTGAGATAGAGAATGGAGACGAGAAGGCCGGCGAGAATGCCACGCATCCCCGGCAACCAACGGAACAGTAGTGTAATCCCCAATCCATAGCTGAGTAGAAGCAGTGCCAGAGCACCATTGTTCAATGGAATGAGTGTCTCGGATGAGAGCAGGTTGGCGTATGCAGTGGCGGCGATCTCCACACCACTCAGATCCAGGCCATTGGGTTGTGAGAAGACGGTATAGAAACCATCCTTTTGTCTTGGCTGGTAGGTCCCCGCATAACCGATGAATACTACCTTGTCCCGGAGTTTGGCGATCTCCTGTGGTGAGGCATTGAGTGCATCGTGTATGGGTATTGTTGGGATGCTCCCTGGGGGGCCGTAGAAATTGATATAAGGATAGGCTTCCCCTGTATAAAGCTTCAGTAGCGCATTGAGTCGCTGTCGCTGAAGCTCGGATAACTGCGGTGGCTGATCGGACGAGAAAGCATCAAGC
>JASFJX010000186.1:0-6662 GCA_050119385.1 Candidatus Thiodiazotropha sp.
GTTTCGCGTACTGCCGGACAACCTCCGGATGCGCCTCGAGGTAGATTTCGATGTCAGTAATCCCTTCACCCCTCAGCTGATCGAAAATCTCTTTTATCTCAGAAAAATCCTCCTCCCAGATAGAGATAGGGGAGTTCTCGAAGATGGTACGGTAACGGATAAGATCTTCACTTTGCCGTTCAGCGGATGAGTGCAGACCGGCAATAATGGGAGTGATACGCCGGATGCCGAAAGCCATCAGCGCAGATATGGCCAACCCGATCAGTTCGACCGTCAGGTCGGGTTGATAAGCCGTATCCAAGAGAAACATCCGGCCGAAACTGACACCACGATCTAGCGCCATCAGGATGATCACCAGCGCCAGGAGACTCCAGGCCAGACTCTTCCCGGTAATCTTGATTAGGCAAAGCACGAAATAGACGGCTAAGCACTGCAATATGAGAGAGACAACAAGGATGGTGGAGACCAGCATTATTTATCACATTATCGATTGACACTCGGTCTAAACACTTATCTGATTACCACTACGATGAAGGCATTTTCTCTAGGACAAGACAGAAAAGTCGTTCGTGGCATGAAACCTGAGTTCACGGTTTCCGGTTAAAGTATAGGAATAAACTCAGCTTTACCCTAAAAAATATGCGGGACCTGGCAAACAGTCAGCAATCCTGCGAACTACCCACCGTCTTGCTATTTTTAATATAGGGACATCATCAACTATTGAGAATCCTCGACCCAGGAGGCTCGCCGTGCGAATCCAACCACAGATCACCTTTCGTCATATGGAACCCTCGCCCGTCCTTGAAAACAAGATCCTCGAACGGATCGAAAAACTGGAGCAGTTTCATGCCAATCTGACCAGTTGTCGCGTGGTCGTCGAACTGGACCATCACCACCATCATCAGGGCAACCTCTACCAGATTCGGGTGGACCTCACCCTGCCCGGACACGAGCTGGTAGCCGGCCAAGGATCGCCCCAGCACCACGCCTACGAAGATGCCTATGTCGCTGTACGCGATGCATTTGACTCGATTCAGCGCCAGCTGCAGAATCTGGCGAGACGCCAACGCAACGAGGTGAAATACCACCACACCCCGCTCCATGGGCATATCAGTCACCTGGTGCCAACCGAGGATTACGGTCGCATCACCAGCGCCGACGGGCGCGATATCTACTTCCATCGTAACAGTTTGATCGACTGCGACTTGGAGCAACTTTCAATCGGCATGGAGTTGCGATTCGTTGAAGAGATGGGGGAAGAGGGTCCGCAAGCCAGCAGTGTGTATCTGATCGGAAAGCACCATGTAATCGGCTGAACAGATCCGCCATCAGCCGCTTATCCGGACATCGACAGCATCTCCCGTAACTCGCGGATCTGTTCCTTGGCGTTCTCCAGCAGGCCGATGGAGTGGCGAGGTGTCAATTTACCCAGCGCCAGCTTATAGAAGGCCGGCACCAGATCGAGTCGTGGCAAGCTCTGCATCTGTGTCGTCCCTACGTAGCTATGGAGTTGGGCGACCAGTAGCAGATCCACATAATCAGGATCGTGATGCTTGTCCCTCATCCACTCTTCACCATGCAAGGCAACCTGGACAATAAAATCTGGAAACTCCCATTTCTTCAATACCATGGCGCCTACTTCTGCCTTCAGGTTATTGAGCAGCAGCTCTAGTAGTTGCGGATTCTCCAGCAGTTCCGGCTTGTTGCGAGCGGCACCGATAATCGCCAGGGCGCCGATGTCGTGAAGCAGACCACAGAGCATGGCCTGGGCCGGCTCCAGTCCCGGCGTGACACGTGCCAATTCATGACAAAGGGCCGCCACGTAAGCAGAGTGCTGCCATAACTGGAACAGACGCTGCTTGAGCATCGGTGAACGACTACGGAAGAGTTTGCTGAGGACAAAGCTGATGACCAGGTGGTGGGTAACATTGCGTCCCAGCCGGCTCACGGCGTCGGGCAGGTTGTCGATGGGGGACTTGCCCCGGTAGGCGGCACTGTTGACCACGCTGACAATTCTCGCCGCTACTGTCGGATCTGCCTGCACAACACGGGCGATGTCATGACTGTCGGTGTTGGAGTCGTTAATCACCTTGGCGATGCGTATGGCGACATCGGGCAGGCTGGGCAATTCCACCTTACCCTCCTGAATCGCATTATAAAACTCCCAGTAGAGGGAAGCCTCGGTGTCGCTGGTGTTTGTCGACTCAATTGGCTGGTTACTCTGTTCATTCTGCCCTGGCGGCAGCCGGCGGATTGCCTCGTAGAGGTCCCACGGCAGACAGAGCAGGTTGACAGCGGTGCTCGCGACAATGGTGGCCTGTGACGGATTGTATTCGACCAAGGGCGTTGCAGTGCAATTGCCACTGGAATCACAGCGCCTTTTCTGCCCTGACTCTTCGTTGATAATCACCTCACCCTCGATCAGGTAACGGATTTCGGTATTGGTCTCCCCCTGAGTGGCGATGACACTAGCGGCATTGAGATGTTCTACATGGGTCTGTTTGAGTACATGGTCGCGCACTCGCTGGGGCAGACCTCTTAACAGGGGTATTTTCTTGATCTTCGCGGAGCTCACACTGGTTATTTGCTCTATCATCTTCTGCCCCATCTCGCTGGCGGGTTAAATCCGTTTATCGATCGTTGCCGTACAATATGACGTCACAGAGAAGGCATCGGGCGATTGGTTTTTTCCAGGTTTTTTTAGATTGCCACATTTCTTACTGAGCGCTTTAATAGCTAGTATAGAAAATTCTCAATTATTCAAAGGCTCATTGAGTATTGCATCCGGAGGATTCCTGTTTCATCATTCAATGGTGGCAAGGCTCATAACCATAAGGCCCGAGGTATGCTAGGGAAACCCTGAATAGGGCTGTTTGCTTACCCGTCGTAACCAGCCTAGCCGTAGAGACCTCACATCGCTTTTGCACCGATCAGGCAAGTTTCACAGCCGTGGAGAATTAAATCCAAGATGGCGGATAAAACTATCCAGAAAGAACAACTCTGCATCGGTTTATATATCCATTTGGACCTGCCGTGGATGAAGCACCCTTTTTTCACCAGCAGTTTCAAGATCCGCTCCGAGAAACAACTGAAAATCTTACGCGGGTTGAAGCTGGCCAGTGTGCGATTCGATCCCGATAAAAGCGACACTCAACCACTCCCGCAGGTCGAAACGCCGAGTGTTGAAGAGCCGCTCCAGGAGAGTGCCGATGATGCCCTCTGGGAGGAGAAACGCAAACGCATCAAGGTGTTGAAAGAGCGCCGGAGCAAACTCAACAAGACAGCGGGTCGTTATGAGAAATCCGCGGAATCGACACGCAAGCTGATGGAGCTATTGTTCTCCTCACCGGAACAAGCGGTAAAGATGGCGCAGGAGGTGGTCGGGAATATGGTCAGCGAACTCACGGTCGACACTGAAGTCACCATGCAGCTGGTCAATCTGAAGGGCAAAAGCGAGAGTAGCTACTACCATTCAATGAATGTCACTGCCCTATCTTTGGTATTGGGCCAGAAGCTGGGATTGGATGCCAAACAGCTGCGCATACTGGGCCTGGGCGCACTGTTCCATGACCTTGGGCACCAGCGCATACCCAGTCAGATTCTACTCAAGAAAACCCCCCTGACCCCGGCGGAGGAGAAGGTCTATCAGCGCCATACCTTTTTGGGCGTCGAGTTGGCTAAAAAGAACGGCATGCTGCCTAAGGAGGCAGTTGCCATCATCGGGCAACATCATGAACGATTGGATGGCAGTGGCTATCCTAAGGGACTGAAAGATGAGGTCGGCATCCTGACTCGTATCGTAGCGATCGTCGATCACTATGACGAGTTGTGTAACCACACAGATCCCAACCGTTCACTTTCGCCCTATGAGGCGGTGTCGATGATGTACAGCAAGGAGCAGGGTAAATTCGATAATACCGTGCTGACAACCTTTATCACCAATCTGGGCATCTACCCTCCCGGCACGGTTGTACGCCTCTCAGACCAACGCATTGCCTGCGTGGTAACCATTAACCAAAAGGAGCTCCTGAGGCCGAACGTTCTGGTCTACGAACCCGAGATTCCTAAAGAGGAGGCGCTGATCCTCGATCTCATGGAAGAGGATCTGAGTATCAGCGAGAGTTGCCGACGTTCCGACTTGACTCCAACGATACTCAATTATCTCAACCTTTCAGAATACGTCACCTACTACTTTGACCAGGTCTCCGATTCAAAAACGAGTGACTGATGATGGCCTAGTGGGCCGCTCGGTAAATTCGGGACAACTGGACTATGCTTGATTTAGAGGGATATCCATAAAGAACAATCTATCCCAGCTTTGTTGTTAGCACCAATCATGAACAGACGCCGTTTCAAACCTTTTCTTCATCGTCGGTCGATCGCCTACTTTTCCATGGAGATTGGCCTGCATAGCGAGATCCCCACCTATAGCGGCGGCCTTGGTGTGTTGGCCGGCGACACGCTGCGATCGGCAGCGGACCTGGAGATCCCCCTGGTGGGTGTCACCCTGATAAGCCGCCAGGGCTATTTCCGCCAGCAGATCGATAGCGACGGCGGCCAGTTGGAAAGCACGGATCCCTGGGATCCACGGCAATGGTGCTCACCTTTGCGGGCCAAGGTTTGCGTACCGCTGGAATCGCGGGATGTCTGGGTACAGGCCTGGCTCTATACCATCCAAGGCAGCAGTAGTTACCAGATACCCGTTCTCCTACTCGACACCGATCTGGAGGAGAATACAGAAGATGATAGAGCGATCACCGACTCACTCTACGGCGGAGATGATACATACCGCTTTAAACAGGAGATCGTGCTAGGTATTGGCGGCATACGCATTCTGCGCGCCCTTGGCTTCGAGATCCTGACCTACCACATGAATGAGGGCCACTCCGCCCTGCTGGCGATGGAGTTACTGCTACAGACGGCCCGAGAAAAGGATAGCCACCCACAAGAGCAGACCAGCTACGATGTCTCGAGCATCCGCGATCGCTGCCTATTCACCACCCACACCCCGGTAGAGGCAGGTCAGGACAAATTCGATTATGGACTGGTGTCCCAAATGCTCAGTGAATATATCGATCTATCGTTGATGAAAGAGTTGGCGGGGCAGGATCGGCTCAACATGACCAGACTGGCACTCAATCTGAGCAGTTATGTCAACGGGGTAGCAAAATCCCACGCAGAGACCTCGAGAAACCTCTTTCCCGGCTATCGGGTACATGCGGTCACCAACGGGATACACCCCTCTACCTGGGCCGCACCCCCGCTCTCTCAGCTCTATGATCGCTATGTGCCCAACTGGCGATACGAACCGGAACTCCTGGTACGTGCCGACCAAATCCCCGATGAAGCCATCTGGCAGGCCCACCAGCAAGCCAAACAGGTCCTTATCGAACAGGTCCGACGCGAAACCGGCCACGAATTCGATCCGGAGCAACCGATCATCGGCTTCGCCCGACGCATCACTGCCTACAAACGACCCTACCTGCTCTTCTCTTCCCCCGAACGCCTGCAAAAGATCGTCTCGGAAAAACCCCTGCAGCTGGTAATGGCAGGCAAGGCGCATCCCAGCGATGAACCCGCAAAGACACTGATGCGCGAAATCCACAGGGTTTGTGAATCGATTGGTGAGAACTTCCGTTGGGTCTACCTACCCAACTACAACATGGAGCTGGCCCTGACCCTGGTCTCCGGGGCTGATGTCTGGCTGAATACCCCGAAACGCCCCATGGAGGCTTCGGGTACCAGCGGTATGAAGGCGGCGCTCAACGCCGTCCCCAATCTAAGCATCCTCGATGGCTGGTGGGCAGAGGGGTGCATTGAGCAGATCACCGGCTGGGCCATCGGTACACCGGCGATGCCCGATGTGGATCAACAGGATGCCGACTCGCTGTATGACAAGCTGGAGCAAGTCGTGTTGCCGCTCTACCACAATGACCGGGCGGGTTGGATTCGCGTCATGAAGGGGGCCGTGAGTAAGAATGCCTACTACTTCAATAGCCTGAGGATGATGCGCCGTTATGCTGCCGAGGCCTATTTACGCTGAAATAACCAAGTCATTTGTGTAACACTCTCTCGGCCAATACCAAAACATGATCATGTCATTCGGCACATACCGGAATGACGGGGTCACTGAAGTCTACCCACAAATTCTCCGGAGGATCTCAATTGTTAAGCCTATTTACGAAGGATGAATAGCTGTGAGAATTGGGCCAACGATTGCGTGCTTGTTAGCCGGTTTGCTTTTAATACTGCCCTCAATAGGATGGGCGGCAACCGATTTGGCCAAAAAGAGTGAGGCCAGCACCGTTGATTTACATTTCTTCTGGTCGAAGGGCTGTCCCCACTGCCAGGCGGCCCGCCCGGTGGTGGAGCGGCTGGCACTGGAGTACGAGTGGCTGCGACTGGACTCCCGCATGCTCGATGGGAGTCCGCAGAACGTGGCGCTCTATGTGGCCATGGCTGAGGCCATGGGAGAGCAGGCGCAATCGGTTCCGGCCTTCTTGTTCTGCAATACGATGCTGGTGGGTTTCGATAATGCACAGACTACAGGTGAGGAGCTGCGACAGTTACTGCATCAGTGCCGGGCGGGTCAACGCACCGATGGCGGCGTAACCACCACAGAGCTGCCCTTCATCGGCGATCCGTTAACCTCGGGCATGTCG
>JASFJX010000187.1:0-6656 GCA_050119385.1 Candidatus Thiodiazotropha sp.
CCTTGTTAAGGGAGGGGCCATTAACGGCGGACCGCGCCTTGTCTTGGGGCATTTGTGGGCCTCTGATATGTGCCATTTATTCGTTACACCACACTAGATCTGAGTCATTCTTGTAGCCCTGAGTGCCGGGACACTTATGGTCTGGTTAGTACTTCTGCAAAACCCGCAGGATTGCCGGGTAGTCAAAATTCGCGGCAAGCTGGTTCAGGGTATTCTGCAGCGATCGATCGTATGTCGAAACCTGTTGGATAACCGCGTCAATACGCTCACTATCGAGCGTTTGCAGCGCCTCGAGTAGATCTTTACGCAACTCATCCGGTAGAACCTCCATCATCTCCGGCGTTAATACCAGCGTCTGCGCTTGCTTCTCCGGGGTCTCCTGGTACAGGTATTTCACGCCAAGGTGTTGAGACATGGCATTGTATACTTCATCCGCCCGGAAGGGCTTGCGCACATAGTCGTCCATGCCGGCATCAAGCATTTCGCTGCGCTGTTCCGCGAACGCCGAAGCTGTCACCGCGACGATCTTGACTCCCTTGCCGTCGGGCAATTTACGGATGCGCCGCGTCGCTTCCATGCCATTCATAACCGGCATACGCTGATCCATCCAGATGAAGTGCGGTTGCCAGCTCTGGAACAGTTGCACGCCTTGCGCGCCATTTTTGGCAATCTTGACCTGGAAGCCAACTCTCTCCATCAGTTGGGTAAGCAGCAACTGGTTTTCTCGCTGGTCTTCGACGATCAAGACGCGGTATTCGGGTTGTCCCGGCGCCAATCCCACCACTTCGCCGGCTTCCTGTGGATGCTCCTGTGTTTCTATAGCTGCTTTGTCTATCACTTCTACCGGCAGATCGACACGAAAAATCGAACCCTGCCCCTGTGTGCTTATCACACCGATAGTGCCGTTCATCAGTTGGACAAACTGGCGCGAAATGGTAAGACCCAGTCCAGTGCCCATTTGCGTGCCCGGCTCAGCTACCTGACTGAAGGGCTCGAACAGGCGTTTTTGATCCTCATCGCTGATGCCGGGGCCGGTATCCTTCACATCCACAACAAGATGCCGCTGGCCGTTGCGTTTCTGTTTCAGTTTGAGGTGAAGTGTAATACCGCCCTGCTGGGTAAATTTCACTGCATTGCCTATGAGATTGACCAGCACCTGGCGTAAACGTCCCTCGTCTCCCATGATGTAGTTCGGGAATTCGGACGATTGATCCAGTTGCAGCCATAAGCCCTTCTCATCGGCACGTAATTTCATCAGCTCCATAACATCTTGTATCAGGGCGCTGAGATCGAAAGGGGCGGTTCTGAGCTGGATGCGTCCGGCTTCGATTCTGGAGAGTTCGAGCACATTATTAATCAGTGTCAACAGGTGCTCGCCGCTGCGGTTGATGATGTCGAGCCTCTCGCGTTGGCCCGCGGGTAGTTCTGGTTCGCGCCTTATCATAGAGGAGAAACCGAGAATGGCATTAAGCGGCGTACGCAGTTCATGGCTCATATTGGCCAGGAAGGCGCTTTTTGCGCGATTAGCGGCTTCAGCCGTCTCTTTCGCTTTAGTGAGTTCTATCGTTTGCATCTGCAGCTTTTGGGTGCGGTCCTTGACCCGCTCTTCGAGCTCTTTATTCAGGATTCGGAGTGCTTCCTGACTTTCCTGCAAGCGCTGTCTCATGGTATGAAACGCATTCCCGAGTACATCATATTCTCCCTGTGGGTCCAGGTTGTAAGTAAAATCGCCTTCGGCAAGTTGCTTGGCAGCTACCGCTAACTCTGTTAAATACCGGATCATATTCGAAAATGCATGTCCCAGGGTGTCCTTTTCTGATAAGGGTTGAAATGTCTGGCGCAAATCGCCATGGGAAATACTGGCCGCCACCCGTGCCATCCCATCGAGATAGGCCACCATGTCACGAAACGCCTGCAACAGTATCCCAATTTCATCTTGAGACCGCATCTCCTTCGACATGGAGAGGGGCTGAAGGTCGAATTCCCCTAGAGAAACACGCTTTGCAACCGCTACAACCCTGCTCAACGGCATAAGTATATTCCGCCTGAGCATGAGCAGAATCATCAGCGATTCGACAATGATTAAAGACGCGAGCGCAAGGCCGACAGCAAGGGTGACTTCTTCTACCTGAGATGTGATAAATTGATTGGAAAACACCACATTTAAGGTTCCGATAGTTTGCCCCTGTAGCAAGATATCGACCTGAGTCAGTTTCTGTGGGGTAAACATGTTAGGCAAGCGAAAGGGTGGCTCTAGGTCGCGAGCAAAATCAACGATCTTCCCCGTCAGCGGATCTTTGCCGAAAAAGACTTCGTCGTTTAAATCACTAACGACCCGAATAGCTAAAATGTCTGGATCACTGAGATAGGCCAAGATGGCGGTTTTTACTTGCTTTCGATCTAACTCCCACAGGGGGTCTCGTAAGTTGATCTCGATCTCTTTTATGACTTGACCAACCTTGTTTTCCAATAGCCGGGTAAATTTGTGCTCCTGATGCTGAATGAACAAAAACCCTGTAACGACCATAATGATTGTTATTACCAGGGTGATTTGGATAACAAAATTTGTTCCGACAGTGTCTTTTGTTTGCATTATGCAGCCTTGTTCATCACTCACAGTAATGATGGCAAGCTAGCAGCCTAATAAAACCCAATAAAAAAAGTCACTTGATTGTTGCAAAACAGATTATTCATTGTGAGTGTTGAAAACCCAGGCTATAAAAGAATTCTTATTAATATTAAGTATAGTCCGTTCAACTTATCTATCCCGCGCTCATGGCGGGGCTGCAAATATGCCAAGGTAACTAGCTTTTCGAAGGTCAGTTCTCAATAGCTGAAGCTGCCTAAGTAACAGACAAGCTGATATCTTATCCAATATGTTTCGTAGAAATGAGCTATATCGCCAATATCAACTCAGCAATTTCACCCAATGCCTCCCCTATCTCTTCGATGGAGGGCGGCTCTGCCCTCGACAAATCATCAAACGCCCCTCTACAGGTCATGCGCATGACATCAGGCTGTTTCTCAGAACTGAACCAAAGATGGTATCCGTGAGTCACCAAGGGTGAACCGGGGTCAGCATACTCAACCGGGATAAACCCCGGCTGATGGGTATAGTGCCGTACTACTTCGGTCATCAAACGCTGCACTTTCTTAATGATGAAGGTATCGGGTTCAATCCTCTGTAACTCATCACTCAGGTTCTGCACTTCGAAATTGCAATTGGCCCGGTATCGATTGAAGTCGCCAAGTGCCATTAGCCTGCCCCGTTGCAGGAAGGTGCGAGTGGTTCCCGGCTCGATGGTCACTTGTTGACGCAAAACAATTTTGCTGCCTACAGGAGGCAGGTTGTAGGGGTAAGCCAGGTTATCACTGACCATATAGGATTGACTGCACGCCGAGAGGAATACGAGAAGGACTATCCAACGCATAGAAATACTCCTCAACTTAGAACCTAACCCAAACAGCCCTTTCAGGCTGTTGAAAATATGGCTGATGTTCTATCAAATCACCCGGAAGTAACAACTGAGATCGGGGATGTCGATCTCCCGGGGTTTGAGCCTGACGCGGTCGTTCAAACCGGCTTCACCGCGGATGCGTACCTTGGCTTCCATGGCAATGGAAGGTAACAGCACAGTGGCTCGTTCCCCCTCCTTGGCGACGATCACCGCTTCACCCTGCCAGCCGGGATTGTCGCGCAAATAGATCAGACGCCAATGATCATTTGACACCCTCTCGGTCTTGCGGTTCGCCATGCTACCCAACTCCGACTGGGCGATGCGTTCGGAGATGGCATGAATATCGAGCACCGGATCACCCTTGAGATGGGCGCGCAACTGCTGATGGGCCAATAGGTCGGAGTAACGCCGCAGGGGACTGGTGGCGCGTGTATAGTTGGCCAGGCCCAATCCGGCATGGGGTTCCGCCTGGGTCTTAATCCTGGTCGGCTTGAAGAAACGGCGATAGGCATACATACCTGCCAGATCTTGTGGTTGTTCGAGTTGATCCGGTGGTGCCTGGGTGGCGAAGGGTATGGCTAACTCATTGGCCTGGCAGTAATTAGCAACCCCCTCCCCCGCCATCAGCATCAGGTCGGTGATCATCTCCCGGCTCTGCAGCCGGGGCAGTGGTTCGATCTCTACCTTGCCCTCCCTGACCTTGAGTTTTACCTCCGGTAGCTCAATGGAGGCCGCGCCCGCCTGCTTACGACGCTGGCGGTAGAGTTGGCTTTTTGCCAATAGGCTTGCGAAAGGCTCTTCCTGTAAGCGCTGATCCGCAGCCCCATAGCTGATGCGTTCGACCTTGACCCAACTCGGATGGATCTCCAGGTTTTCCACCTCCCCATCCGCTGACAGGGTTAAAGCGAAAGACAGGGCCGGGGACTTCTCCTGTAGGCCGAGGCCGAGCCGGTCGGTCACCTGGGGCGGCAGCATGGGAATCACACGA
This sequence comes from Candidatus Thiodiazotropha sp., assembly GCA_050119385.1. Lineage (GTDB taxonomy): Bacteria > Pseudomonadota > Gammaproteobacteria > Chromatiales > Chromatiaceae > Thiodiazotropha. Next base: position 4,447 of record JASFJX010000187.1, read on the forward strand.
TCCGGCAGATAGAGATTGGCGCCCCGGGCACGAGCCTCCAGATCCATCTCACTATCGGGAGCGACCAGGGCTGCAACGTCCGCCACGTGGATCCAGATACGCTCCCCATCCAGGCTGATAGCATCATCCGGATCCTGGTTATCCTCATCATCGATGGCATAGGCGGGAAGATGGGTGAGATCGAGACGCTCCTCCTGGGGCAGCGACGGCACCCCATGGCCCGGGGTAGTTTCATTGATGCCCATGCGCCGCGGATAGGGATTTTCATTGGCCGACCAGTAACCGGTCTTGAGCAGCAGACGGTGGGCGTTTATCGGATTCTCCTGGATCTCCAGAGCCTGCAGGATACGGCTGTTCTCCCGCTTCTCCAGCGCCAGCGCCTCCACCTCACCCAGGGTCTTGCGATCCTCCTCGATAATCGAACCCGCCCGCAACCGCTGCATGAAACCCTCCCAGGCCTCCGCCTCCGCCGCCTTTTTGTTGCGTTCTGCGATCTCCGATGCGACTGCTTCCGCGCGACGCGGGCGGATCGACGTGGCTTCACCCTCGAAATAGATCCCTTCCGCCACCAGTTCCCAGGCAGCCCAGGCCGTTGCCGGCGTGTAGTCACCGAAAATCAGCTCACTCAACTCCTTGATATCGGTTTCGGACCCCTCCAGCAGTTCCCAGTTCTCCTCGATCTCGCCCTCTTGCGGGGTCAGCTGCTTGAGATCATTGAGGGGGCCGGGGTGCAGCAGCACCACATCCTTGTTCCTGACCCGTTTACTCTTACCCCCCTCCAGTTCAATGGATATCCTATCCGTCACCTCGACCACCCGGGCCGGGCGAATCTTGTAGAGAACCAATGCACCTGTCGTTAATCTAGTCATGAAACCTACCAAAATTCTCTTTAACCTGAATGACACAGGGAGTTTCGTCTCCCGCGGGATCGGGTATGATACGCACTGTTGAATGTCAAACCCAGGAGCCAGTCCCAGTCATGAATAAAGAATGGTCTGAATTCCTCGCTTCCCAAAGCACACCCAGTAGCGACGGTGCCGACATCAACTGCGCCCTGAATGATCTCTCCCACTACGGCCTTATCCGGGTCGAGGGTGAAGATGCAGAGCAGTTCCTGCAGGGCCAGCTGACCAACGACATGCGTATGGTCACAGAGGATCACAGCAACCTGGCAGGTTGGTGTAACGCCAAGGGCCGAATGATAGCCAGCTTTCGCTGCTTTCGCCACGACGGAAGCTTCTACCTGCAGACCCTGTCCGATGCCATCCCGGCAATCCTGCCCCGTCTCTCCATGTATGTACTGCGATCCAAGGTTGAGATCAACGACGTCAGTGATGAGTGGGTACGGATCGGCCTCACCGGTGATTGTGCCGAAGCCCTGCTACTGCCCTTTTTCGATGAGTTGCCGGAACATGCCAATGGCGTGCAACGACAGGACGGAATGATCCTGATACGCCTGCCGGACTCCACACCACGCTTCGAAGTAATCGGCCCAAGCCCGCAGTTGAAAGAGATCTGGCAGACCGCAGAAGGACAGGCCCGGCCCGCAACCGAGGCGTTCTGGTCATTGCATGAGATTCGCGCGGGTATCCCAACCCTCTATCCTCAAACCCGAGAGTCCTTTGTACCGCAGATGGCCAATATGCAGTTGATCGACGGTATCAGTTTCACCAAGGGATGCTACACAGGCCAGGAGGTGGTGGCGCGGATGCAATACCTGGGCAAACTGAAGCGTCGCATGTATCTGGCCCACGTGGATACGGAGAATCCGCCGCAGCCTGGCGACAAGCTGTTTGCAGGGGGCAGCACATCGGGACAGGGCACGGGCAAAGTGGTAGATGCGCAAGCCAGTGGCAAGGGTTATGACCTGTTGGCGGTAATCGAAATCACCAGCGCCGAGGAGGACCAGGTCAGATTGGGTGAGGATGGTCCCATACTGGAGATCCTCAACCTCCCCTACAGCTATTCAGATAAGTAGCCATTCGCCACTACTGTTATAGAATGACCTGGATTGACTATTAACAAAAACGATATACAAAATCTGGAAACACAGGTAAAAATGATCAACGAAGAGCAGTTTTTACAAAAACTTAACGACGCAATCGACCAAAACCGCATTACCCTCCCCACACTGCCTGAAGTCGCTCTGAAGGTTAGGGATGCTGTGGAGAGAGAACAGAGTTCAGCCAACCAGATTGCCGACATTATCG
>JASFJX010000188.1:0-6656 GCA_050119385.1 Candidatus Thiodiazotropha sp.
TTAGACTAAGTTTTGTGGTAAATTGGAGTACCAGCAGCGGACTTAAGACTACCTCATAGAATAAAGATAGCTGGCGGTGGAGTGTTCGTCAGCGTCGCCCAGATTCAATCAACACCAATGCGGGGGGCTTTTTTCGCGGGATATTGTCGAGGCTCAAGCTCTTGTAGTAGTGATCCGAGGGTTGCCTCCCGGCCGACCTCCACGTCAGTCACATGCGGAGGCGTCATCTGTTGATACACTGGTACCCATAGCGCCATAGAATCTGGTTTCTTTTTGACCTCGCGGGATGTGTCAGCCGCTACATCACGATACTTTATCTTCTTGATGATAATGACAAACGACGGTTAATCTGACTATGCTACTGAAAGAAACACCTATCAGGACAATAACCCATGACTGAATCTAGCCCAACCCAAAATATGGCCATCTTTTGCGATTTCGAGAATGTTGCATTAGGGGTACGCGATGCCAACTATGCCGCATTTGATATTCAGAAAGTGCTTGAGCGGTTATTGCTTAAAGGCAATATCGTGGTGAAAAAGGCCTATTGTGATTGGGGTCGTTACAAAGAGTTCAAACCAACCATACACGAAGCAGCATTCGAATTGATAGAGATTCCCCACGTACGTCAGTCCGGTAAGAACTCTGCAGATATCCGGATGGTGGTAGATGCCCTGGATCTCTGCTACACCAAGCTACATCTCGACACTTTCGTCATTATCAGTGGAGACTCTGACTTCTCCCCACTTGTCAGCAAGTTGCGTGAAAACAATAAATTAGTCATCGGTGTCGGCGTTAAGAACTCTACCTCAGACTTACTTACGGCAAACTGTGATGAATTCATTTTCTATGACGATCTGGTGAGAGAGAGTAAAAAAACCACCCGAAGCAAGCGCAAAAGTTCCAGCAAAAAAGCCGTTAAAAAGAAAGTCCAAAACAAGCAACCTAGTGAGGAAGAGAAGAGAAAGCAGGAAGCACTGGACCTTGTCGCTGCCACGGTAGAAGATCTGATTCAGGAACGCGGCGAAACGGGTAAAGTATGGGGTTCCATGGTCAAGCAGACCTTGAAGCGACGTAAACCCGGTTTCAGCGAGCGATACCATGGCTTTAGTACCTTCAATGCGTTACTTGAAGAGGCACAGGCACGAAACTTAATTATTCTGGAAGCCGACGAGAAGTCCGGTGGCTATATGATCAAAACTGCCGCATAATCAAAACAGGATATTCCTGTCATATATCACATGAACGAATCAGAATTGACCCATCATCTTCAAATGATTCGCTCTGTATCAGCTTTCTAGCTGCCTCTTGTATTACGCTGCGGTGATGAGCAATACAGCGGATCGGCGTATCATCCAAAACACCAAATTTATCTTCCAGGATATTCAACGAAACTCTACAGAGCACACGTTCTTTATTGACATCCGCGGCAACTGTCGCCATTTGCGTCATGCTGTTCCATGACTCATATCCCGGAAACTGAATCACTGTACCATCTGGAACGGTTATTCTTCTGCGGGTCAAATGCATTATAATGAGGCCTGTTTATTGATACTGCACTGTCCAATTAGGGTTAGTGCATTGATGAAAAGCTATATTTTCCTGGCCTTTAATAAGACTGAAACAGCTTGACTTAAAGCTTTTGACGCCAGGACCTGAGTATCATTGTAATGAAAAAGACTTAATCCAATGCCATAAAGCGCGGCAATGCAACAAGTATACTTGAAGTCGTTGTGGATAGCTTTTTTTATTTTCTCTAGAAAACTCCCTCCCGTATCCGGGATTTTATCGTCTTGCAATAGTCTCATTTGCTTATTTGCAAACGGTTTAGTCCTGTAAAAATTCGAGCAATCAGACAAAACCCCGATTTGCAATTCAATGCAAGACAGTATATGCTATGGTCTCTGCATGATTTTAGTCCTGCCTAAACGCCTAATATTCGCTGTTTCCTCAATAAGTTACACCCGAATCGAGTTCCACAGTGTTTTTCCAGGATTTGTGGTGAACTTCCGCTCTCAGAGGCGGATTAATTTTTTATTTTATTTTTGAGGTATTTACAGATGTCTGAAAAACAAACCGGAACCGTAAAGTGGTTCGACAGTGATAAGGGGTATGGTTTTATCGAGCGCGAAACAGGAAAAGACCTATTTGTTCATTTCCGAGCCATTGTCGGTGATGGCCATCGCAACCTAGCGGACGGCCAAAAGGTCGAATTTACCGAGACAGCAGGCCAGAAAGGGCCTCAGGCGGAAAATGTAACCCCCCTGTAACCTGTTGTTTTAAAGTGATACCCGCCCGTTCGAGGCGGGTTTCCAGATACAAACAGCGCCGGATTGAATCTGTACTGATCTGCCGGCTCTGCCTCGCTTACTTTAAATTCCGTTGTATATTCAACGACTCGTCCTTCACTGAGTATCTTTACCATTTATGCGCCTACCTGCTTGAAAAGGCAGGCGACTCCTTAACAGGAGGAAGATTTCAAACGAGTCATTTACATCAGACTACATGCGCTTGTTTGTTATTTTCAGTAAGCTTGTTATGTAATACAGGGACGATCATCAGTAACAGAGGAAGACAGACTATAACAAATATGAGTTTTGTAAGATTAGCGATGCCCATATCAACGAATAGCGGCAAGAAGTCATAGAGCCGAATTGGTAAACCCGCTGAATACTGATGTATGCCCACTATACCCGTTAACACAAGCAAACCGATTATTGCCCAAGTCAAGGCGTAAACTAAAGTCGTATAGCGTAGCGTTGTAACTTCAGCTGGATAAGCCAACTTGTATGACCAAAAAAACAGCATAATCAATGAAAGGGCTGCCTTGGCATAGGCAAACTGCACGCCCCATTCAACAAGAAAAAGGAAGTGGAGAAACGAAACATTTTCCATTAACGCATATGCATTAGGCTTTTGGTAGTACTTGGCTATCATTTCGATATCCGAAACCAAAATCACGACGATTAAAAATATTGCAATAACAGAAGCAATCCTTTTCATAAATCTACCCTTGAATGATCGGTAACAGCTGAATCAAAAAAACACTGCGTTTTAACCCGAATGTTTCATCCGGGAAAGCGATGATCGTGCCGGGATCGCCGTACAGATGCGGATTTGTGATTGAGTTAATAGCCTAAGCTATTGACGATTGAGCAAATACCGCAGCTGGGCGGCGCGACCGGTACGAGGGCGCGTTCAGCGTTGGCCGGTTACACTTTGTACTTAGCTAATATTCCAGAAATATCTTTAAAAACCGCTGGTTAATTTCTTTTCCAAGCGACCGGGTGAAATATTCGGGTTAATTCCGTTCTTCTTCCTCCATGCCATGCTTCTTCAGCTTGCGCCACAGCGACACACGATCAATCCCCAGCACCTTGGCCGCCTGGGTACGATTTTGTCCACTGCGCTCCAGTACATAACGAATATAGTCCGCCTCACGCTCAGCCAAGGTCGGCAGGCGTCCCGCCTCTTCACGCACAACATGAATCGCCCTATCCACCAAGGTCGGCGGTAAATCGGTTGAGGTTAGTTGATTCTCTCGCGCCAGGGTTACCGCCCTCTCCATGATATTTTCCAGTTCTCGGATATTTCCCGGATAGTCATAGTCGTGCAGTAGCGCCAATGCCTGGGGGTCTATATCGTCTACCGTACGTCCCATGCGTGCTGCATGCTTGCGCATGAAGTAGAAGGCCAGGAGCGGAATATCGTCCTTACGTTCAGCCAGTGGCGGCAGATGCAGCTCTACCACATCGAGGCGATAAAAGAGATCCTGCCGAAATCGCCCGGCAGCAACCTCTTTGAGTAAATCGCGATGTGTCGCGGTAAGTAGACGGATATCCACAGGTATCGCCTTGGTGGAACCCAGGCGCTGGACCTCGCGCTCCTGAATGACGCGCAGTAACTTAACCTGCATTCCAAGAGACATCTCTGCTATTTCATCCAGAAACAGCGTCCCCCCATTGGCCGCTTCGATAAGCCCTTGTTTGGCCTCAGTAGCGCCGGTAAAAGCCCCCTTCTCATGACCGAAGAGTTCGTTGGCGAGCAGGTCCTCCTGCAGAGCGCCGCAATTCACCGCTAGAAAGGTTGCTTTATCTCGATTACTGCGGGCATGGATAAAGCGCGCCAGCAGCTCCTTGCCGGTCCCGCTCTCACCGGTGATCAGGATATTTGTATCGGTTGGGGCTACCTGATGCGCCATCTCCATCAAGCGTTGCATGATGGTATTCTGACTAATGATGGACGGTCCATTCTGACTATTGCTCAGCTGTTCCTTCAACTGCCGGTTTTCCCTTTTTAAACCGACCAGTTCCAGAGCATTACGTACAACTTCACGCACCTCATCCAGGCGAAATGGTTTTGCAATATAGTGAAATGCCCCGGCTTTCATAGCCGCCACAGCAGAGTCGACTGTGGCATAACCCGTGATCAGCACCACGGCAATCTCCGGATACAACGCCTTGGCTTGCCGAAGCACCGCCATGCCATCGACCTTTTCCATCTGCAAATCGGTAAGCACCAGATCGAAGCACTCCTTTTCCAGGGCTTCCAGGGCACCCGCACCGCTGGTGCGCGTGGTTACTTCATAACCCTGCTTGCGACACACGTGGGCCAGGTTATCAACCGCCGTTACCTCATCATCAACAATAAGAATGCTGGCCTTCTCTATCACTGATTCAGGCATGCTCTTTATCCTCAGCAGGAAACAGCACAATCACTTTAGTCCCTTCGCCGATGCGCGAGGCGATTGCCAGGCAGCCGTCATGCTCCCGCACGATCTCCTGAATAATAAACATACCAAGGCCGACACCCTTTCCGGATTCGCTAGTAGTGAAAAAGGGATCGAACACCTTGGACAGGGTCTCTTGCGCTATGCCGGGACCATTGTCTGCCACCAATATTTCGATAAAGGGCGCCATGTGATCATTGACGCATTTGAGGCTACCCGCCACCTCGGCTCCCTCGGGTAACTTGGAACCACCCTTGTCACGCCGAATGGCACTGATCTTCACATGCGCACCCTTGCCGGCGGCATGAATCGCGTTCTGAATGAGATTGATAAACATCTGTTGAATTCGCTGTTTGTCCGCAGCTAGAACAAGATCGTAGGGAATATTCAGCGTCAGCTTCGCAGAGTGCTGTAACAGCGCTTTGCCGATGAGTGATTGGGTTTCGTTAACCAGATCCATAAGTTTAAACGGTTGCTTGTGAAATACCTTTTTACTTCCGAAGTCGAGCATGGTCCGGACGATTTTCTTTCCGCGCTCGGTCTCACTGTCGATCTGCTTCAGCCAGGTGCGCAGTTGCTCGGGATCGGCATCCGCATCGTCAAACTCCTCCAACAACAACTGAGTGGATGAAGAGATATTTGCAAGGGGGTTATTCAACTCATGGGCCACACCCGATACCAGAATTCCCAAAGACGCCAGTTTTTCACTCTGTAACATGCGCCTCTGACGGATATCGAACTCCTTGAGCATACGATTGAATCCATCGGTAAAGGTAACGAACTCTCGATCATCGGAGGGCGGCTGAAGTTGCTTGAAACGCCCTTCAGCAATCGGCTTCAAGCGCATCTCTAACTTTTTAAGCGGTAACAGTACCACGCGTTTGAGTAGACGCCCAACCACAAAGATCGCAAGCCCGATGATGGGTAGAAAGATCAGCAAAAACCATTGGGACTTCTTGACTGTCGCCTCAAGCATGCTGCGCTCCAACTGGGACAGCGACTCCACAGTCAGGTAGATCTGGTGTCCGATTATTCGTATATCGTCATTAACCTGCCGGGATTCGTCCAGGGAGTCATCTTTCCATTCCCTCAACTTACCCTGGTACGACTCGAGTTGTGCGATCAGGTTCGCTGGATCCGATTGCTGCATCAGTGCCGCCAACGATTTCTCATACTTGCGCAAAATATTGAGGGATGACTCGGCATAGAGATCCGCCCTTGAGCGGGCCTCTTTGTCGGCATAAAGAAACAGGTTTTTCTCCTCTCTGCGCATCTCCAAAACGGCAGCCTTCAGATCAGAGACAACCGCACCCTCCCTGATCTGACGCTGCAGAAACAATAGATCCAGAAAGGCGATGACAGCAAACAGCAGTGTGCCGATCGCCAAGGCGATATACGCCGTGGTGATTTTGCCACGCAAACTGGAAAGATCGAACATCATCGCCATTACAAATCGCAATAGACCGTTTCAAAATGAAACAACTGTAGCAAATATCATCAATCCCCGCACTCCCAGGGCATAGACAATAAGACAGGTCCTAGCTTACTGGGTGTGCATTGCATAATGCAACACGCACCTCGGGCACACCAACAACAACACTCAAACTATCAATAAGTTACATACTCTCAAGTTTGGCACGGCTATTGCGATAACCAGGTCATTCGAATACCTGGAGCTTGAAATCATGTTTAAATTGAACGACGACCTGAAAAGAATTCTCTCCAGCCTGGCATATCAGGATGCCGGGGAGTTTTTAACCACTCGCGACAAGATGAAGGTTCTCGGTATCACACCGGAAGAGAATGCTGCCATTTCCCCCTCCCCTCTGAAGATGGTTAAAAAACCTATCACCCACCGCATCGCACTGATCAGTGATGGCAGGGGCCAGGGAGCACCTCTCGACTACGCCATTGAAACCTGTACCCG
>JASFJX010000189.1:0-6637 GCA_050119385.1 Candidatus Thiodiazotropha sp.
AAAAATCACCTTCGATGGCCGAATTGGCCGACCGACACCACCTCTATGAGCTCTCTGTACAATGTGCAGAGGCCGAAATCGATTTTGTGGATGATATGTATAAGAAAATCCATGGCCGGCGGGCAAAGCGGTTAAGGGAGGATTTCTGTGGTACTGCCAATGTCTGTTGCGAGTGGGTGCGGCGACGTAAATCCAATCATGCTGTCGGGGTCGACCTGGATAAAGAGGTACTTGACTGGGGGCGGGATCATCAACTGAAGAGACTGAAATCGTCACAACGCAAACGAATCGAGCTGATCGAGGAGAATGTGCTCTCGGTAGAGACTGAGCCGATGCAGATCATATCGGCGATGAATTTCAGCTATTGGCTCTTCAAGGAACGTAGCGATCTGAAAAACTACTTTCAGCGGGTTCACAGTCAATTGGCCGAAGACGGTATTCTGTTCATGGATGCCTATGGGGGTTACGACTCCTACAAAGAGATCGAGGAAGAGCGTGAAATCGAAGATGGCGATACCACCTTCACCTATACCTGGGAGCAGGAGAAGTATGATCCCATTTCAGGCAACCTGATCTGCCACATACACTTCGAGTTCGAGGACGGTTCTCGCATGAAACGCGCCTTTAGCTATGACTGGCGTCTATGGAGTCTGCCGGAGATTAATGAATTGCTGAAAGAAGTAGGATTCAGCAAGGTCACATTCTACTGGCAGGGATTCGATGAAAATGACGAACCGGATGGTGTTTTTCTACCCGTCAAGAAGGGGGAAGCGGATGCCGGATGGATCTGCTACATCACTGCGGAGAAATAGCTTATTTCACTGGCCTGAAGCGTGCACAATAGCTAAGAATAAACTCAGCAATGGCAGGCGGATTATTGAGATCGAGCCGGGGCAATTCTGTCTCTCCCCCATTCCCATTATCGCTGGCAATGGCGATAATTGATGAGTCGGCCGGATAGAGAAGGGGCTTGCCCAGAATCCTGCGATGCAGTTCTATCTTGGGAAAAGCCAAGTGCCTGAATCCCTCGACCAGGACTAGATCCAATTCGCTGCAATCGAGCCGTGTCAGTAGCTCTGTCAGTACCGGCTCACGCGTTTCCCGCTCATCCACCATCAGTGCCCAATGTTTGGAGCTTGCCAGTAATACCCGCCCGGCGCCCGCCTTGCGCAGTTCATAGCTATCTTTACCCGGCTGATCGACCTCGACCTGATGATGGGCATGCTTGATCACGCCCAGTCTCAGGCCGGCATCCCGTAACAGAGGAATCAGTTGTTTGAGGAGAGTGGTTTTACCTGTACCGCTATAGGCTGCGAAACCCATCAGGGGAACGGGTATTGCATCAAGCGTCTTCACGCTTGACGCCATGGATCATGATGATCAGATCGGCGGCATCGCGGCTGATGCCCAGTTCAGAGACGAGCTGCTCGGGACCGGCCCCTGCATGTACCATGCGGATAGCGTCGCTGTAAGGGGGTTCGCCCTGATGACTGCTCTGTTCGATGCTCTCCTGGCGCTCCTCCAGATCCCTGCCGTGGCGCTCCAGGCGATTGACTCGCTTATCGACCCCAACAGCACTGGAACAGAGTGCGCTGACGGTCTGTTTCAAGGTCTCGATTTCCCGCTGAAACAGTTCGTAGGACTCACGCCGATTACGCTCAAAGATAAAAAAAACAACTACCAGGACCAATAGCAACAGTATCATCGGTAGAAGACCAAACCAGAAAAGTGTCGCATCACTAGGCGCCATACCTGTCATCCTTGAGGTGAATGAGGAGGAATTTCAAGCGTACTCATCGATGTGTGGCTTTCCATCATCCTCATCTTTGTCGGATTTCCTCTGCTGTCTCTGTTTACGTTCGTCTGAAGGCCTGGGACGCTCACGTCGCAACGGTGGTTTGGTCGGTTTCACCGGGGTCAGGGGTACAAGAGGATTTTGGTCTCCAATCTCAGGCATGTTTGGCTTCCTGTTCGAAATAAATCCGTTTTTACCTCTTGTACAATTGATTCATCAGTAGAATAGCTGAAAAACCCTTACAGGGACAAAACCCTGTAAGATAAGATAATTCGACCATGCATCTACGCCACTTGAGCTATGCCGGTAGGACTTGATTTCAGTACATACTGATCTCTTGCCACTCCTCATCACTCAACAGTTTATTGAGATCCACCAGGATCAACAGATTATCTTCTTGAGTCGCGACGCCCTGAATATAGCGTGAACTCTCTTCGGTACCCACATTCGGCGCCACATCGATTTCTTGTTCACGCAGTTCGACCACTTCCGCAACGGCGTCAACCAAAATACCAACGACCTGTTTTTCTGACTCGATAACAATGATCCGGCTGGCATCATCCAATTCCTTGGTGGGCAGTCCAAATCTGGTACGTGTATCAATGACAGTCACAACATTGCCGCGCAGATTGATGATGCCCAAAACATAGGATGGCGCACCGGGTACGGGCGCGATCTCGGTAATACGCAACACCTCCTGCACCTGCATTACGTTGATGCCGTAGACTTCATCCATCAAAATGAATGTTACAAACTGAATCAGTGAGCCGCCGCCAGCCTCTTCATCTTCTTCAAATGTCATGCTTACACCTCATTGTATTCCCGCTCTTCGGAGTGATTGGTTGTACCCCACTCTACTCAGGCGGCAAGCATCTTTAAGATTCCGTCAACATCCAGCAACACACTTAACTCCTGTATGATGATACCTGCGTACCAGGGACGCACCCCACTGCCGGAACGCCAGCGTATCTCCTCTTTCTCCAACATCAATGTATTGCAGATGCTGTCTACTGCCAATGCCATCTGTCCATCACCGATCAGCAATAGGTGCTGCGGTGTGATTGAGGCATTCTCATCCAATCTTTCCGGCATCAACAACTTGGCGCTGTTAATGACCATAATCTTTGCATCCCTATTGAGTATAACCCCTAACGACCAGGCTGGCTGTCCAGGCAATTGACTCGCCGCTCCTGAGAATGTGAGTATCCTGACCAGCGATGAGAGGGGGATCCCCAGTTTGATTCCGTTCACCTCGAATAACAACACCTGAAAGGCACCTTCCACCCAATCCGGTATATTGGGTCCAGGTGCTGATTCCTCACTGCTGGTCGTCGGCTTCGATATTGGTGCCGGTGTCGTTGCCGGAACCAGTACCGGTGTCGCTTCTCGATGCTCTTCACAACTGATATCGGCATCTGGTAATGGCTCTTTAACCTCCACCTTGGGTGGTGTTACAGTCAACTCATCTATCTCTAACAACAGCGTATCGAGATAGCTTTTCAATGCGCTGTCAGGCTCTGCTATTTTGCTGGCCAGCTGGGTTGTTTGATTCTGCTTGAGCCTGCGATTCATGTGGCGGCACCCGCTTGAAATACCGGCTCCTCACCTTCATCGAGCAGATCATGCAATAACCGCTCATAGGCTGCGACACCCCGGCTCTGGGGTGCGTAGAGTGCCGGTGGAATACCAGCCTTACTGGCCTCTCTGAAGAGTGTATCCACCGGGATGAGGCTGCGCCAAACACGTCCTGGATAGCTCTCTCGCATTACTCTGAGGCTATCGATGGACGCACGGGTACGTCGATCGAACATCGTGGGTACTACAAGATAGGGCAGGGGTAGATTTCTGGATTTCGTCACCATTTCTAGGGTGTGTAACATCCTTTCCAGGCCTTTCAGGGCGAGAAATTCAGTTTGTACAGGAATGATTAGCTGTTCACAGGCCGCCATGGCATTGATCATCAATACCCCGAGTATTGGCGGGCAATCGAGGATCACATGATCATATCGATCCTGCAGTTGAGCCAGTGCCTGTTTGATCACTAATCCCATGCCCTCCAATTTTCCGGCCTGACGGTCGAGGGTGGCCAGCGCCATCTCTGCTGGCATCAGGTCCAGCCCTTCCGTACCTGTCGGATAGATCAGACTGAGGGGATCGACAGGGCGTTTTTGCGCCACAGCTCTGAACAGACTGTATACACTCTCATCCAATCCATCCGGATCATAGCGAAAATAGCTGGTCAGGGATCCGTGGGGGTCGATATCCAGCAACAGCGTGCGCAAACCCCATTGGGATAACATGCCACCCAATGAGACGGTGGTGGTAGTCTTTCCAACCCCGCCCTTTTGATTGGCAACAGTCCAGACCTTCATTGAGCACCCGTTGGGAGATCGATAACACGGTCCTCACTGCCGTTCATCCCCATGATAATCAGAGAAACACGGCGATTTTTCGCCCTCCCGGATTCTGTGCTGTTGTCAGCAACCGGCCGATGCTCTGCATAACCTATGGCGGACATGCGTTGCGGTTCTATACCCATGCGTGTCATAAGATGGACAACGCTGGCAGCGCGCGCAGCAGACAGCTCCCAGTTTGATGGAAACTCCTCTGTATTGATGGGGCGGTTGTCTGTATTGCCTTCAACTTGTATCTGGTTGGGCACAGTATCCAGTACCCGGCTGATACTTCTAAGCGCCTTCACCGCCGCTCTCGACAGATGGGCGCTGGCACTGGGAAACAACATCTTGTCTTTCATGTTGATGATTACCCGGTCCTCGGTGAAGTTCACATCAACCAGTTCCTGATCCACATAATCACTCAGCATGTCCTCGATGGTGGCCGCAAGAAAACTGAGCCGTTGCGCCTCACTGTTTGGCATCTCGTCTATATTGAGGCCTTGATCCTGATAGATACCCGGCCCTTGAAGCTGTTCGGTCTGGATCAGGGCGCTATCTTGCTCTGAACCAATCGTATCGCCTGAACTACGGTTGAGTTCACCCATCTGGATCGGCTCAAGACTGCGATTGGTTTCCTGAAAGGCATCGTTGAGTGTTTGTGAAAGTACCCTGTATTTACCCTCGTTAACTGAAGAGATCGAGTACATGACGACGAAAAAGGCAAACAGCAAGGTAATGAAATCGGCATAAGAGACGATCCATCGCTCATGATTGACGTGCTCCTGCTTACGCTTACGTCGCTTGCTCATTGGAGAAATCCCTTGAGCTTGGTCTCGATACTGCGTGGATTGTCACCTTCGGCAATCCCGATCACACCCTCGATGACCATTTCGCGGAACTTGACTATGTTCTCTGACTGGGTCTTCAGCTTGGCCGCAATGGGTAACAGAAACAGGTTCGCCAATCCCACGCCATAGATGGTTGCGACAAACGCAGTAGCGATGCCACTGCCCAGCTTGCTCGGATCCGCCAGATTCTGCATCACATGGATCAGTCCCATGACCGCGCCGATAATACCGATGGTAGGTGAATAGCCGCCCATTCCTTCGTAGACCTTGGCTGCCTGAATATCGTGCTGTTCGCTTGCGTCCACCTCCATCTCCAGGATATCCCGCAGGATTTCGGGTTCGCTCCCGTCAACAAGCAGTTGCATTCCCTTACGAATAAAAGGATCGGGTTCTTCATCCGCAATAGTCTCCAACCCTAATAAGCCCTCTTTCCTGGCGATATTGCTCCATTTCACCAGCTTATCTATGGTGACACGCATATCCACTCTGAGCGGTAGAAACACCCGCCCTGAGAGTCGCAACGCATGCAGAAAAACAGGCACTGGCGTCTGCAGTAAAATGGCGCCAATAGTACCACCTGTCACGATCACCATGGCCGGTCCATTCACTAGAGAGTCTATATGACCACCCTCCAACCAATTGCCGCCCAGTATCGCGAGAAAGGCGATTATTATTCCAATAAAGCTAAGAAAGTCGAGTCTCATAACACTCTCATCGGCCTGAAATTCCTATAATTTACACCGCTCATCTCGCACAGTGTTCCAAGGGCCTGATCGCACTGAACCAATCGGTTCCAGCGAGATTTATTTATTCGTCGAGAAAAGGTTCTGGCTAGGATATCCTTGCCAGCAGTGGTCCAATCTCATCCAGCGCGACCACCCGGTCAGACAGACCCGCTTTTTCAACCGCTTGGGGCATACCGTAGACCACGCAACTCTGCTGATCCTGGCTCCATAGACCCGAACCGGCCCGTTTCAACTTTTTAGCGCCCTGCATACCATCCGCCCCCATACCGGTCAGGATCACACCCAACGCCCGATCCCTGTAGCTTTCGGCCACCGAAGACAACATCAGATCTACGCTGGGATGATAAATCTGGTTGGGAAGAGGATCGAGTATCCGCACGTGGTATTTTGAGGGCCCGCGTTCCACCTTCAACTGTTTTCCGCCAGGTGCTATCAAACATTGCCCTGATATCAGCTGGTCCCGGTCCTTCGCCTCTTTGACTTTGATCGAGCATACAGTATTCAATCGCTCCGCATAGGCACCGGTGAAGGTACCGGGCATATGTACCGCAACGACGACGGGCAATGAATAGTTACGCGGTAATGCACTTAACACCTGACGAATGGCTACCGGCCCCCCAGTGGAAGCCCCGATCGCCAGCAGCTCTGGCTTCTTTCCCTTGGTACCCAACGGCGACACTGAAACAGGGGTACGACCGGTATGCGCACGGTGGGTGCCAAGCGCACCTCGCACACTGCTCAAACGTGAATGACCCACTGCCTTGACACGTTCCAACAGCTGTTTGTTGGCCTCTTCCACCCCACTGCCGAGATTGCTCATGTCCTTGGGCAGAAAATCCATTGCTCCCGCAT
>JASFJX010000190.1:0-6631 GCA_050119385.1 Candidatus Thiodiazotropha sp.
CCAGTTAATTTCGGGAATTGGTTGGTGAGTGAGGTTAACGATCCTGTTTTCCACATCGATTTCATGTAGAACCCCCTTCCCCACACCTTGATTGGCGCTACTTGCTAAATCATCATGGCCATGCGTACTATGTCCGCTGTGGCTGCCGCCTAAAACCGGCGCAGCAAGCAATAAAGCGGCAAATGCAATAGTGAATAACTTTATCGATTTTTTCATGCTCAATTTCCTCTTAAGGTAGTTTGGATGACGATTCATCCGTTTTGAGAGAAGTCGATACGGTTTCAGGTAACCGGCGCGCCTCCCAGATCAAATAGATCACGGGTACCACAATCAGGGTCATGACAGTGGTGCTGACCATACCACCGACCATCGGCAATGCAATTCGTCGCATGACATCCGAACCAGGTCCCTCAGTGAAAAATATGGGTAACAAACCGGCGACGATGACCGAAACGGTCATCAGCTTTGGTCTGACCCGTAATGCCGCGCCTACCATAATGGCAACGAACAATTGATGTCGATCCAAAGGTTGCAGCGTTCTCACCTGCTGATCGATATAGAGCAGCATCACTACGGCTGTCTCTACGGCGATACCGCCGAGTGCGATGAAGCCGACCGCCACGGCCACGGAAAGGTTGTACCCGGCAAGATAGACTGACCATAAACCACCCACCAGACCAAACGGGAGAGAGGTCATTACCATCACCGTCCTATCGGCACGGCCAAAATGGATCATCAATAGTACCAGGATAATGGCGACACCCCCGGGTATCGCAATCTTTAACCTGCTCCTAGCCTCAAGCATCTGTTCATACTGACCGGACCAGATAATGGCATAACCCGGCGGCAAGGTAACTTGATCCGCCACCTGTTTACGGGCTTCTTCCACATAGCTGCCGATATCACGTCCCCCAATATCCACAAACACCCAACCGGTTAGTCTGGCATCCTCGGACTTGATCATTGGAGGGCCTTCGGTAAAATTGATTTCGGCGAGTTCACCAAGGGGAATATGCATCCCGCCGGGTGTAGGCACCAGAACCTCGGAGAGATCCTGGACAGATTCGCGGAACGCTCGATCGTAGCGCAAAATGATGTTGAATCGTGCCCGTCCCTGTACGCTCTCAGCCACTTTCATACCGCCGAGCGCTATCTGAATGATGGACTGAAACACACCCAGATCGATATTTCTCCGTGCCAGTTCATTACGATTGGGTGTAATTTCCAAATACTTGCCACCGGTTACCCGGTCGGCAAATACACTACGGGTTCCCTCTACCTTCTTGACTGCCGCTTCCACATCAAGTGCGATACGCCCAATCTCATCAAGATCGGCACCGGAGATCTTTATTCCGACGGGTGTACGTATGCCTGTTGAGATCATATCCATGCGAATCTTAATGGGGTAACCCCAACTGTTGACCAACCCGGGTAATCGCACCCGTTGATCTAGCATCTTTATTAGTTCATCGATATTCACCCCCGGCCGCCATTGTTCCTTTGGCTTGAGGCGAATCCAACTCTCTATCATGGATATTGGTGCGGGATCTGTGGCAGTATCGGCTCGTCCCAGCTTGCCAAACACCTGTTCCACTTCCGGTATAGTACGAATCAGCCGATTGGTCTGTGCCAGTATCTCCTTGGCCTTGGTAATGGATATTCCTGGTAAAGTGGTGGGCATATAGAGCAATTCCCCTTCGTAGAGGGCTGGCATAAATTCTGACCCAAGTTTAGACAGCGGATACCACAGACTGGCTACGCCCAGTAATGCGATCAGCAATATGAGCCAACGCTTCCGCATGGAAAACCGTAGGATTGGCTTGTACAAGGCCACGAAAAGGCGATTCAACGGATTGGCCTCTTCCCGGCGAATATCACCTCTGATCAGCCATAGCATGAGGACAGGCACGATGGTGATCGACAAAAGGGAAGCAAAGGCCATAGCATAGGTTTTTGTATATGCCAGTGGTGAAAACAAACGAAAACTTTCACCGGTCAGCGCGAAAACCGGTACAAAGGAGACGGTAATTATCAACAGGCTGAAAAAGAGCCCAGGCCCAACCTCCTTGGCCGATTGCAGAATAGCGGTATTGCGCGCCTTTTGATCCACTGAATCCGGCATGTCGCTGAGTCTGCGATGGGCGTTCTCCACCATCACGATTGAAGCATCTACCATTGCTCCGATGGCAATAGCTATACCGCCAAGAGACATGATATTTGCTGTGATTCCCTGCGCCGACATTACTGTGAATGCGCCCAGCACACCGAGTGGGAGCGTAATAATGGCAACGAAAGCTGAGCGCACATGTAACAAGAAAAGGATGCAGACCAGGGCAACCACGATAGCCTCTTCGATCAACTTATGATTGAGGTAGTCAACTGCTCCCCGGATCAGAGGCGCCCGGTCATACACGACATGAACCTCCACACCCTCGGGTAGTCCACTACGCAGGATGTCGAGTTTTTCCTTCACTGCCTCGATCACATTGAGTGCGTTTTCGCCCGAACGCATGACCACGATACCGCCAACCACCTCGCCTTCGCCGTCCAGTTCCACGACACCCCGTCTGAGTTCAGGTCCCTCTATGACTCTGGCCACATCCATAAGTAATACAGGGGTGCCGTTGCGCGCTCTTACCACCACCTGCTGCAAATCCTCCAAGGATGAGACATAGCCTCGGGAACGGATCATTAATTCGGTCTCGGCCTGTTCCAATACCCGGCCGCCCACCTCCATGCTGGCGGCTTTTACCGCATCGCGCACCCTGACCAACGGGATGTCATAGGCACGCAATCTGTTTGGATCTATCAGCACTTGGTACTCGCGTACAAATCCGCCAACAGCAGCAACTTCGGATACACCGGGAACGGTTGCGAGTTCGAAGCGTAAGAACCAATCTTGCAGGGCGCGCAACTCGGCAAGATCGTAACGGCCGGTTCGGTCCACCAGGGCATATTGATAGATCCATCCCACTCCGGTCGCATCGGGACCTAGCCGAGGTGTGGCGTTTTCGGGAAGATCTTTCTGTACCGTCACCAGTGCTTCGGCGACCCGGCTGCGTGCCCAGTAATCATCCACTTCATCCTGAAATATGACATAAACGAAACTTGTTCCAAACATGGAAAAACCACGTACCGCTTTTGTCTTCGGCAGACCCAGAAGTGTGGTTGAGAGGGGATATGTCACCAGATCCTCCACGATCTGCGGAGCCTGCCCTGCGAATTCGGTACGAATAATCACTTGGGTATCGGAGAGATCGGGGATAGCATCCAGCGGTGTTCGATCGATGGCAAGCACACCCGCCACGGCCAAGACCGCGGTTAAGATCAACACGATGAGTTGATTGTTTACCGACCAGCCGATTACCCGGGCGATAAAGGAGCGGGAGGGATCTTCTCCGGCAATCTCGCTCACATCATGCATCAGCCTGCCCTCCCCTTCATCGATCCCTACTCATTGCACAAGCACTCCATTGCTGTCATCGCCGTAGGGGCTGAATGGCCGATCGCCCTGCTGCACCCACAAACGTCCGTCTGTTTCATTCTTGAATAATCGCACTTGTTTTTCGCGGTAATACTCGCGCCTGCCATCCAGCACCCAAGGCTGCAGTGCACTGACTAGACGATGCAAAGCATTGTGCAAAGCACTCTCCGACCGTGCTTGCTGCGCCTTGGCAATGGCCTGATCTGCCGCTTCAAGTATTGGCCCCAGCCGGGTCTGACCGAACTGCGACCAGAGCATGTCGCGGATCTCACGGGCAGGCTGTAACTGCGTTGGACTGACATCGTAGCCATCCACAAGCGCCTCATGCAGATAAAGGCCTGCATCGATCAAATGATCCACCATCGCCATCTGCGCCTTGCTCAGGCTTAAGTCGACCAACGCCAGTTTGAGGCGCTGGAGTTTCTGAAAAGACTCGCGCAACGCGCTCTCAGAATCGATAAGAAACTGACCGGAGACGACAATTCGTTGATCCTTGTCGATTCCTTCGATCACTTCGGTGAATCCACCGCTGCTCAGACCGGTACGCACCTTGCGCGGCTGAAAACGACCATTTCCAAGCGCTACTACCAAATAGGGACCATCGGCACCAAGTAGTAAAGCGCTATCGGGCACCGCCAAACGACGATCCAGCCCGACCTCGAACAGCACATCGGCATAGGCACCGGGGCGCAACAGGTTATCCGTGTTATCCAACAGCATGCGTACAGTTCCGGTCCGACTTGATCGATCCACAGTGGGGTGAATGTAATCGACTCGCGTCTCGATTATCCGGCCCGGAAGATTGGGGAGAATAATCCGAACCTCAGTCTCACTATTGATCAAGACCAGATCTTTCTCTGCAACGGCCGCGTTGACCCAAACCGTTGCATAATCTTGAATCACCGCCAAGGTCTCACCGGGACGAACATAGCTTCCTTCCCTAATCCGCAACTCACTCAAGGTACCGTCCGCTGTGGCATAAAACGGCACCCGCTCCACGAGACTGCGTTTTTTTCGCAGATTGGCGATAAACGATTCGGAAACACCCAGGGAACCAAGCCGGCTTGCCGCGGACTGGATACGGCTCTTACTCTCTCTATCCAAGGCGCTAAGATAATCCCTTTGAGCCGCCACCAGGTCGGGACTGAACAACCGGTAGAGTAGACTACCTCGTTTTACTTTATCGCCAACGGCGGTTACCACAAGCGACTCAATCCAGCCAGCCACCCTACTCGACACTTCACTGCGCAATCGTTCGTTCTCCGCAACTACGCCATAGGCACGGATACGGCGGCCGAACACTGTGACTTCGGGTCGGCCGTAACGCACACCCATGTTCTGAATGGTTTCCGATGGAATCGTGACCATGCCACGACCGCCTGCAGCCTCCTCACCTTCGACGTCTGGCACAGATTCAGACTCCAGCTTTACCAAATCCATTCCGCATATAGGACAGATTCCCGCCTCGTCGGCGATATAGTGCGGATGCATCGGACAGGTATACTTGGCGCGACCTCTATCCTCGTCCGCACCCCACACGGGTGTTACCAGCAAAAAATGAAGCACTAACAGGAGGGTCTTTGATAATTGAATCGGCATCATGATTCTTTCTCCATCAATAGGGCATTGATCCTCGCTGCAGCAATGGTCAGCGCCGCGCGCTGTTTCGCCTGTTCCAGCACGATCTCGGCCCGCTGAATGGCAGGACGAATCACATCCTCAAAGGAACCTTCACCCGCTTCGTAGCGTCTCCTGTTCGCGGCCTCCAGTTCAATCAGCCTTTCGCTACGCTTGGCCAACGCCCGCAGTAATTTGTCCGACGTACGATAGTCCGCCACAGCATCGTCGTACTTCCCCCGGGCCTCTCTTAATCGATGATCCCGTTCAGCAGCCATGCTAGTAACCGCCTCTTCTGCAGCGATCAGTTTCGGCCGCTGATTCAAATCTGCCCAGAGGGGGACGCTGACGCTGAACTTGACCGTAAGCCAATCATCGCCATCGAAATTCGGCCCTGACTCCCGTTGTTGCCAAGCTACCCCTAAAGCGTAATCAGGAGATAATGCCGCCCTTTTTACCTCTACTTGGGACTGCGCCTCTTCGAGTTTTCGTTGCGCCCTCTGAACCGCAATCAACTCTGTCGGCTCTCCCGTCCAGGCCCGTGGTTCGATATCGGGTAACAGGTCATGGTCAGGGACTTTCTCAATGAGTTCTCGCAACTCCGCCTGCCAGCGCATATCTTCGCCGTCAAGGGCAACCACTCTCTCCTCGATGCGTCCGCGCCGTACATCCAGTTCATCAAAGCGAGCATAGACCGCGCTTCCACCTTGCATCTCGCCGCGAAGCCAACGCTCCAGTTCACTAATAAGATCCAGTTGTCCGGCCAATGCGGTTTTAGATTCTGTAATCCGACGCCGCTCCGCCAATGCCGTAATCAGGCGTTTTTTCAATCCGGCCAGGACTTGCAGACGCTCCAGCCCCGCCACTTCGGAGCGTACAAGAAGTGTACGACGCTGGGCTTCGCGGCTGTCCCAGTTGGGGATGGCCTGTTTAAATTCAAGGCTACGGTTACTTGGCAGATAGCGTTCGAGATTGGTTGGGTCATCTACCGGCACATTGTTCAAACCAATGGTTATACTTGGGTTGGGCAGACCCAGCGCGCCTTCTGACCTCCAGGTCCATTCCCTTGTAATCGACTCATATTTCCGAACCGAAGGGTGTTCACGCAGGCTTTCCACTATCGTTTCGAACCGGGTCGAGTCCGCACTTGCCAGCCTAGGGCAAGCAATCAATGGAAAAATAAAAGACAGCACAAACAGGCGACGGAAGCTGATTAACAGACCCACCCATCGAACTGATACACAATACAATTTACGCGATAACAGCGTCGCGTTAATAAAGGACATGGAATCCCCCCCAGGGAAATGTCAGTTCGCAAAGGATCGCCCTTGCGACCAAAGATCAATAAAACTAAACGAGAGATTGGAGTTTTGGAGGGGGTGGTTCGACAGGATGTTCTGTTCGAGGTGCTGTTGCCATAACAAAATCAGGCACTATTGATTTCAGCAAAACAGAGACGCTTATTCTTGAACTGGCAACTGGCACTGTGTAGCCACAGAATACGCAACCCATTTCCTCGTTGGCGGAAGA
>JASFJX010000191.1:0-6620 GCA_050119385.1 Candidatus Thiodiazotropha sp.
TTACAGGCGAACATTTCAACCTCGATACCCAGGTGTTCATGGGGGGCGAGGCGGTATCATCGGAGAATATCCTGAGCGTCACCGAAACCGAAATCAGGTTCCTGTTGCCGGCCCTGTCCCAAGCGCCGGCCGCCAATATGGTCGTCGGTGTCGCCGTCGCCAACGGCGCCCTGAGGGATTTTCACGCCGGCCGTTTCACCTATGTGACAGATCCGCTGATCAGCGCCGTCGGCGGTTACGATCCGGTGACCGAAGAATTCGATTCCGCAAAACAGCGCTTCCTCTTCAATGCCGGCGAGTATGCGGCCATTGAAGGCGAGGGCCTGAGTTTCATCACCAAGGTTCGGGTCAATGGCCGCCTCGTGACCGAGGTGCGGGTCGAAGACAGCCGCAGGCTGAGTTTTCAGATTCCCGCCGATACGGTGGGGCCCTTGAGCCTGAGCGTCAGTAACCGGACCAATGAGATCGATCTGGTCAGTGATGAATCCCTTAGTATCGACTTCGAGTCGTTCTCCAGAATTGACACGACAAATAAGGAAACACTGCTCGGTTCTTATCGTGCCGGCGACTATCTGATGCTGACGCTGAAGCGGAAACCAGCACGCCAGGAGCCTTCCTACCTGGCGAATTTCTACTCAACCCGCGACAGCGCCGTGCCGATGCTCCTCTCCAGCATCGACCTGGGTGAGGAGATCACCCATGCCGCCCTGTCCGAGCGCTACGCCATGTTCCGGGTGGGTCCGCGTCATGAATTGGTCAGCTATGACTTGAGTAATATCTATGCCCCTGAATCCATAGCGCGTATCCTGAATCCCCAATCCATAGCCCATGACCGGATCCGGATATTCGATGAGACCTTTGTCTCGCAAACCGCGGGTGAAGTGCATATCGGCCATGTACGCGGGCCGGATTGGCAGAGCTATCCTGTTTCCGCCATCGACGCCGTCGCGCAGCATGACTATCTCTATCTGTTGACCGCTAGCGAGCTCGAGGTCCGTCCCTTGAGTGATCCCGCAACCCTGGCCGCGACACAGAGCCATGTCCTGATCGATCCGCAAACCATCATTTCCTCGCAACAGCGACTGCTGTTACAGGGTACCGATGAGCTGCAGCTCATGGATATCTCCAAACTGGCGGGCGAGGGCGTCATCACCGATCTGGGTTCAGCGCAGATCGGCGATCTGGACAACGTCGCGACCGCGGGCGAACTGTTGGTGGCGGTTCATGGGGTTGGTTTCAATCGCGCCATGACCCTCTATGACATGAATCCATCCAGCCTCGGTGACGACCTGGTATTGAGCCCCTTGGCCGATGTGCGGGCGGATACGGGGCTGAACAGCGTGACCGAGCTTCGCTTCGTCAATGACCTGGTGGAGTGGCGGGATGGCTCAGGCTATCACAATGCTTCTCTGCCCATACCCAATATTGTCAGCACAGTCCCGCTGCGACAGATCGCCGATGAGGCCCAGACACTCCAGTTTCGCGTGACCGGTGATGCATCGGCCTGGGAACGGGTGTTGATGCAGGTTGAGCAGGAGGCCAGCAGTCAAGCGTTGGCGGGCGATACCCAACTGCTGGGCAGCTACTTGAAGTTCCGCCCGATAGGCAATTATTACAGTGTCGATGAGACATATCGCCTCGGGCTGTTCAACGAGCCCCAGGGGATTATCGATGGAGCCGCGCTGAGCTTCGACCTGCCTTGGCGCCTGCAGGCCGCGCCGCTGTTCGGCATTACACCGTTCGACATTCACAATCTGGTCCCCGCCAATGTGGTGGCGGGTATCGACAACACCTTTACCGTAACCGGACAACAGCTCCACAAGGTGGAGCAGTTGTCCCTGAACGCGATAGACATTCCATCCGACAGTTGGACGGTCAATTCCCAGGGCACGGAGCTGAGTTTCTCCCTTGCCGTTGCCCAGGAGGGACTCTACAGCCTGCATGCAAGCCAGGGGGGACAGACGGAAACCCTGCCCTCCGCGCTGTTGGTGGCGGAGGCGTTGAGCGTCAGCGCCATACAGACGGAGCATGCCGCCGGTAGTGACCGGGTCAGCGACTCGGGCGGTACCCTGGTGACCATAAGCGGCAGCGGTTTCAAGGGTGATCTGACCCTGCATTGGTTTGAGTCGAATGCCGGCCACACAGCGGCCCAGAGCAACAAGATCGCCTACAGTCTGAGCCCCGCCGGATTGGAGTTTGTGTCACCCGCTACCGAACCGGGCAGGCAGTATCAGGTGGTATTGCAAAAACCCTTCACCGGTGAAGAGATCAGTGTCCCGGCCCTGCTCACCAGTGTCGATGATACACGGCCTGTCCTGAACTCGAGCACCGGTCTGAGTTACACCACCCCGGTTTCCCTGGTCTTCAATGAAGCCATGCAGGCGACGGGTTTCAGCGTCAGCGAGGAGCCGCTGGACTACAGCGGCGGTGAGGTCACCGATGTTTCCGCCCGTTTTGAGTTGTTGCTGCGGGACAACATCGTAAAACTGCGTCTGCTTCCGGGTCAGTCACTGCTGCACAATCGTACCTACCACATCGAGATCAACGGCATCAGCGACCTGAATGGCAATCAGCCGTCCGACAACTGGAAGATTGAAGCAGGGATCTACAGCGCCACATACACCACGAAAGACACCCTTGCCCCGCGCAACATCACCCTGGTGCGGGCCAGTGACGAAGCGCCGGTGAATTCAGCCATGCTTCTGACCCGTGGTCGCAGCTACACCTTTATACCCGCGGCCATTGATAACAGGGTGTCTTCGGACCAGCTGAGCTTCGAAGTCCGTATCTCCACCGACGGCGGACTGAGCTTCGGCCCACCGACCCGTCAGTTCACCCTGTCGGTGCGTGAAACCGATGGCAACCTGGCGTTCCGGGTCAAGGCACGGGATAACGCCGGTAACATCACTGAAGCGCGCTTCGATGCGGCGACGCGGGATCCCGTCATCAACCTGTCGTCCCTATACACAGTGCCGACGCCGGTTGAGGAGATGACTCCGGCGGATATCCGCTTTGATCTGGACGGAGACGTGGATCTGATCAGAGAGGTGCGGATGCGAGTGCTGGGCAAATGGTATCCGGTAACCTTCCAACCCGGCCTGGCGGGCTACGGCACGGTCTCCCTGCCCTACCTGAATCCCAAACTGGCGGACATCACGGGCAGCGATGTCTCAGTGCGCCTGCAGGTCGATTACGGCTTCAGCAAGTACGCCCTCGCCGACGACTCCTATCCCCTGTTGCTGGATGCCACGCCGCCGACACTGAGCATTGTCTCCCCCGATGACGGCGACGGCATAGAGCTGGGCGAGCCCACGGATGTGCTGATTCAATCTTTCGATCGCTACGGTATCGAGCGGATCGAAGTACAGATCAACGGCGGCGGCTACAACGCCATCGAGAATCCAAACCGCTACACCTTCACCGCGGAAACCACGGATCCGGTCCTGGTGGAAGCCCGCGCCTGGGATCCCAACAACAATGTCAGCGCGGTGGATAGTGTCACCCTGGTTCCCTATGACCCCAGCACCGGCGAACCGGTAGTGGACCTGGTCGGACCCGACAACGGCAGCGTCTACCACGAAGGCGAAGATGTCACCTTGGAAGTGGTGATGCGAAACGTCACCAGCGCGGACCTCTACTTCGATTTCGGCGGCATCGAGAGCGAGACAGCGGTAGCCACCATCACCCGTGAGGATGAGGATCCGCAGCGCTTTGCCTACACCACGACCCTGCCGCTCACCGACAGCGATGCCTATATCGTGGTGCGTCTGCAATCCGGCGAGCTGGCCGGCCGCCGCTTCCTGAAGCTGCTGCAGGATGACGGCATCGACCAGGATGTGGCCCTGACCCTGTCACCGGCCGCCGAGCTCCTGACCGGTTCCGAGCTCTGGATCGACAGCGCTGTGCCCGACGGTATGGACGACTTCGCCGACGATTCCCTGATCGAGGTTTACGATCCCGCGACAGGCACAGTGACAGATAGCTATGCCATGAACATCGGTCCGCGCAGTCTCACAGCAACCACCGACGGCGACGAGTTGCGGGTAGACGCCATATTGCGTGATCGCTCCCATCACCAAAAAACCGATAGCAGGACACTGCTCAAGCACCCCTATCTCGGTGATACGCTGAGCAACATCTACACCCCGTCGGACAGCAACGATGTGGTCAGCCATATGCTGGTCGCGCCGGGTCTGAAGGCAGGGGCGGACAATCTGATCTGGAGCGTCAACCGCCGCGGCGGCGGCTACCGGATCATGGATGTTGACGGCGTCATTGCATCCCAGACCAGCGGATACATCGACAGGCTCTTCTTCACCGGCGGCGGCTTATTGGCTCAGGAGACCCGGGGCGGAGATACGCGCATCATCTTCTGGCCGATAATGGAAGGCGAGCTGGCGGCCCCGGTCTCCATGCCGCTGCTGGGTGAGCTGCTGGGTGGCAATGGCGACCTGTTTTACCTGCTGCATGGCGGTTTGGTGGAAGCCGTGCGCTATGTGAATGGCGGTTTTCTGCCCTACGTCGGTCTGGCGATCAACGAAACCCTGCGCGCAACCCAGGTGGATAGGCAGCGCTTGTTGGTGCTGACCGAATCCGGCCTGTACGGCATTCAACCGACCGACGGCGGCATGGCGCAACTGAAACAGCATTTCTTTACCGCCTTGGCCGGGCAGGAGGCTTTCCAAGTCGATGGCGACCGGCTGGTTGTCTGGAATTCGGACCAGGCGCAGCAATATAGCCTGGAGGAAGACGGAACCCTGACCAGCGGACCGGGCTGGAGCGCCGGCGGCGAGATTCAGAGCGCTCAGTTCGATGGCGAGCTGCTCTGGATGTTGGCGCACGGACCTTACGCGGATCAGACCTGGCAGGCATGGCGCGATGGGGAGCTGATCGGTCTGCTGGGCGGAGAGCGCCAGGCGCTGGTATTCGATGGCGGTTATCTATACGAACTGCTGCCGCAGCACCAGGCCGGCGAAATTCAGCGTCGTGACCTGATAGCCGCTTCCGTCACCACGGCATTGACCCCCGTCCTGACGGAAACACCGCTGGGTGTATTGATCGGTGCCATCGAAGCGGGCGCGACCCTTGGCGGCGACAGTCTGGCCTTCCATAACGAAGCCGGTCAACGCCTGCCCGCCGAATCCCAACTGCTGGCTGGCGTCACGCAGTGGTTCATTCCCCGGGATGCACTGTCTAGCGGTGTGATTCAAGTCACCCGAACCGACCGGGGCGGCAACACCGACCAGGCCGAGCTGAGCCGCACTGAAACCTCACTGACCTCGACGCTGCCCCTGACACCCCTGGATGGCACCGTATTGAGCACCGGTGCCAGAGTACCCGTTACACTCCCTCTCGAGGACGATGCCCGGGTAGAGAGCCAGGCCCTGGATGTGGACGGCGTCACGCTGAGCGCCGGCGTCGAGCCGGGTACGGCCGCCTACCAGTGGCTGCAGCTTCCCGATGTCGACGGCACAGTGAACTTCAGTCGCAGTGTCGATGGCGTTGCTTATGCCAGTGGCACCTGGACCCTGCAGGCCAACGATCCGGCGGCGGACATGGTTATAGTCAGTCAGCCGGCCAGCAATCAATCCTATACCGAAGGCGACGACCTGATAGTCAACTATCGGGTGAGCGAGGATACTCCCGACACATTCCGCTACGCCGAAATCAGCCTGTTCGATTTCAACCGTCAGTTACTCAGCCGCCACCTCAGTGGGCAGACCCGCGGCCGTCTCACCCTGCGTATGCCCGCGGTGACGGAGCAGGAGAATCTGTTTGTCCGGGTTCGCGGCTATTACGACGAGACTTACCGCTACAGTGAAGCGGAGGTCGGCGTACGGCTCTTCCCCGAACTCAAGATACCCGCGTTGACACTCGAAGGCGTCGGCCCGCGGGTCATGGCCGGTTCCGACCTGGACCTGCAAGTCGGCGCTTCCCTGCCCGCGGGAGTCACCGCGACAATCGAGATCTATGACGGCGAGAGCCTGCTGGCTGCGGGGGACGAGCGTCTCGATTTCACCGTGCCTGACGCAGTCGGTTCCCTGCGGATCGTGACAACGGTAAGGGATGAATACGGTAACGAGCGCTCAACCACACAGTCCGTGCAAGTCGTTGATCCGCTGCGAATCACCCTCTCCTCTACCTCACAGCCCTACGCCGCCGCGCTGCCCGACATCGGTGCGGCATGGTTCGGCGTCGGCCGCAACCTGGTGGATCTCAACGCCCAGACCCAGGCCACGCTGGAGTCGGATATCACCGCCATTGCCCATCTCGGCGATCGCCTGCTGCTGGCCTTGAACAGTATCGGACTGGTGATCCTGGATCCGGCGGATGAATTCCGGGTTTTGACTACCCACGAACTCTCGGGTGAAGTCTCGCGCCTGGCGGTGAACGACGATCGCGCCATTGCAATCATCGACGGCCGGCCCATGGCATTCCTCATCAGCGGCAACGCCATAGAGCAGCATGGAGAGATCGACATCACGGGTACCGCCCTGGATGTCCGCGCCTGGAACGATAACCTCCTGGTGCTCAGTGACCGGCAGCTGCTCCAAGTGGATGCAGACCTCGCCACGAGCCATCAGCTGAATGGCGATTTCACCGCCATGACACACTATGGC
>JASFJX010000192.1:0-6602 GCA_050119385.1 Candidatus Thiodiazotropha sp.
AGGGCTAGGGATTACTTCTACTCGACCATCAAAGACGTTGCTGCGGAAGGCGGCGAAACGCCGCCTTATTAAACCCGGCCATTTAAACCGGTCTCGTCCCCCATGGTGGACGTTGCCTGCTGAGCGACGATCCCGGCACGATCTTCGCGTTCCCGGCCAGATCAGATAATGGCCTCCAACGATTGTTCCAACAGATCCATGCCCTCCTGCAACAACGCATCTGTAATCGTGAGCGCGGGCAGAAAACGGATGACGTTGCCGCGCACGCCACAGGACAGAAGAACCAGACCATTCTCGGCCGCTTTGGCGACCAGGGCGCGGGTAGTCTCAGGATCCGGTTGGTTCGCGTCACCATCCAGGATCAATTCCATGGCGATCATCGCGCCAAGATTGCGGATCTCACCTATCCGCTCCGGGTGCCGCGCCTGCAGGGCCTTGAGTCGGGAAACGACGATCTCACCGATTTGACGGGCCCTGTCGCAGAGGTTTTCCTCCTCGATCACGTCCAGCACCGCCAGGGCCGCAGCGCAACCCAGCGGTGCGCCACCGTAGGTGCCACCCAGGCCGCCGGGATTCGGCGCATCCATGATCTCCGCCTTACCGACCACTGCGGCGATGGGGATGCCACCGGCAATGCCCTTGGCCATGGTTATCAGGTCCGGTTCGATACCCGCATATTCGCAGGCGAACATCTTGCCGGTGCGGGCGAAGCCGGTCTGGATCTCGTCGGCGATCAAAACGATACCATGCTCGTCACACAGGGTACGCAGCGCCTGAAGGAACTCCTTTGGCGCGATGTAGAAACCACCCTCGCCCTGTACGGGCTCGACGATGATCGCTGCCACCCGGGTCGGTTCGATGTCACAGGCGAACAGATCATTCAGGGCCTTGAGGCATTCGTCGACCGAGATACCATGGTAGAGATTGGGGAACGGGGCATGGTAGATATCGTTGGGAAAGGGGCCAAAGCCTGCCTTGTACGGTGCGATTTTACCGGTCAGTCCCATGGCCAGATTGGTACGACCATGAAAACCACCCTTGAAAGCGATGACACCGGGACGGCCGGTATGAGCACGAGCGATCTTAACGCAGTTTTCCACCGCCTCGGCACCGGTGGTGACGAACATAGCCTTCTTTGGCGTGGAACCCGGCGCCGCTGCATTCAATTTCTCCGCCAGTTCCACTGCCGAGGCATAGGGAGTAACCATGACGCAGGTGTGGGTGAACTTCTCCAGTTGCGCCTTGATGGCTGCCTGGACCTTAGGGTGGTTGTGGCCTGTGTTGACCACCGCGATACCCGCGCCCAGGTCGATATAGCGCTTGCCTTCCACATCCCAAAGTTCGGCATTCAGCCCCCTCTCTATATAAGCGTGTGTCAGGGTGCCCTGCCCTCGTGCAAAGGCGCTGTCTTTTCGCTGTTTGAGTTGTGCATTATTCATGCAGATATCCCCTTATGTTAACCTGAGAGAGTTCAGCCAAGACCACCCATACACAAGTATTTGATTTCCAGAAATTCCTCGATTCCGTATTTGGAGCCTTCACGCCCGATACCGGATTCCTTGACGCCGCCGAAGGGAGCGACTTCGGTTGAGATGATGCCTTCGTTAATCCCTACCATCCCGTATTCCAAGGCTTCTGCGACACGCCAGACGCGTCCGATGTCACGGGCGTAAAAATAGGCGGCTAGGCCGAAGGGGGTATCGTTGGCGATCCGCACTGCTTCAGCCTCGTCGGTGAAACGGATCACTGTCGCCACCGGACCAAAGATTTCCTCACCGGCGATAGCCATATCCGGTGCTACCCCGGTCAGCACGGCGGGTGAATAGAAGTTACTTCCCAGATCCTCCGAACGGGTATTCTGGGTAAGACTGGCCCCATGAGCGACAGCATCACAAACAAGGCGTTCTACCTTTTCAACAGCCTTGGCGTTGATTAAAGGACCGGTTGTGACTTCCTCGGCAAAACCGTCGCCAAGGGTTAGGGCTTGCACCGCAGCAGTGAGCTTCTGAACAAAAGCGTCATGCACCCCCTCTTGGACGAGTATGCGATTGGTGCAGACACAAGTCTGCCCCGCATTGCGGAACTTCGAGGCCATGGCGCCGGTCACCGCCGCATCCAGATCCGCATCATCGAATACGATGAAGGGGGCATTGCCTCCCAGTTCGAGAGAGACCTTTTTCACCGTGTCCGCACACTGACGCATCAGTAACTTGCCCACCGGAGTGGAGCCGGTGAAAGAAAGCTTACGCACCCGGGTATCCTCACACAGAACCTTACCGACTTCCGGAGCTCGCTTGGTGGTGATGACGTTGAACACACCCTTAGGTATTCCGGCACGAATACTCAACTCCGCCAGGGCCAGTGCACACAGAGGCGTGTCTTCCCCCGGTTTGACCACCACGGTGCAACCCGCCGCCAGGGCTGGCGCGACCTTGCGCGTGATCATTGCAATGGGAAAGTTCCAAGGCGTGATGGCGGCCACGACACCAATGGGCTGTTTAAGGGTGACAATCCGCTTGCCTTCGGCGTGAGTGGGAATGACATCACCATAGATGCGTTTTCCTTCCTCTGCATACCATTCGACGAAGGAGGCACCGTAGATGACCTCGCCCTTTGCCTCGGCCAAAGGTTTCCCTTGTTCAGCCGTCATGAGGCAGGCCAGGTCATCCTGGTTCTGCAACATCAAGTCATACCAGGCGCGCAGACGCACGGCCCGTTCCTTGGCTGTCAGAGCACTCCAGGAAGGAAGGGCGTCATGGGCGGCGTTGATGGCGGCCAGCGTTTCCGCGCCCCCCATATCGGGTACACGGGTAAGCTCTACCTGAGAGCTCGGATTGATGACTGAAAAGGTCTTTTCATTATCGGCGGAAATCCAAGAGCCGTTGATAAAGCCCTTATCTCTAAAAAGTGTCGAATCTTTAAGGTTGATTGTCATGACGTGCTTTTTTCCTATTCAAATGAAAGTACTTTCACTAATGTCGGCCTCTATATTCCCTACAATGAGTTCAAAGTAAATATGAATAGTAGTTTCACGGGAAGGGGCTATAGAATAATCCATTATCATCCCTTACGTTGAGTCCCGTCATACCAACAACGAGTTGCAAACACCCTCACAGGCCCGAACTTAAACGGGCCTACCCCGGATGTTTCATACATAAAATAAGGCAAAAGCCTGATAGCCCGATATAATTCAGTCACTTATCCCGGCTAAGCCCAAATCACATCAGTTGGTTTATAGGCTGTATCGATGAACTGATTGCCCGTTAGGACAACAAACAGGATGTCTGTACCGAAAGATGACATTGGCAGCGGCACAGATGAGTGCCGGCAGGCTTTCGGTATGGTTCAATACCTCGGCCTGCCGGCAGGTTAAGCTTAATAGCGATTACTGAATATCTATCTCAACACCGTCAACATACACTGTGCAACCGGAAGTCTCACAAACGATGTTGCCGTTGGTAGAATCATCGTTAGTAAGTGAGGTCAGGTATGAAGTGCCTGTGACCACCCACTGACTTTCTGCATCCATTGTCACAGTGACGCTCGATCCCGTATTATCGGAATTTATTGCACCGATCAGCGTCGATGGAGCGCTGTTGCTCGACTTGAGGCTAATGTCGGCGGTACTTACATCATCGACGATCACATCACCCGTCAAACTCACTCCATTCGCTATTAGTGAGGCAATTCCTCCTTTGAAGTTCCAGTTGGTATTCAGCGCAGAAAGCAACAGTGTCGGGCAACTATTGTTAACCTCCACATCGTTCAACTCGATATACGCTGTCTGATTGGCGATGGTGAAGGCCGCGCAGTTTTCTGTCGCATCCGACGAGGCGTTGCTGGTATCGGTGTAGTTATAAGTTCCACCAGTCATGGTAAAACAGGCACCGGTACCGCATTCGCTATTATCGGCATCGCCCGACATACTCTGGTAGAGAAAAATACCACGATGCTCTGTGAGATCGGATGTCGCGTTAAGCGTCACATTGTTCAGCGTTACGACGTTGCTGCCCTCGACTACCACGGCCTCGGCATTGCTCGCAGTGAAGGTCGCGTCGGTCGCCGTGATTACGCCGGTGGAATAGATGCCGGCCGAACGCATGCCGGAGGCGGTATAGCTGCCACCGATAACATCAATGGTGCCGCTACCGCGATCAGTACCGACTACCGAGCTGCTTGTGCCGGAAGTGGTGGCATCCACATTGTTCACAATCATAGTGCCTCCTCCCGCGGCAAAGAGCCCATGAGCAAAATCGTCAGTGGCTACAATGGTCATGTCGCTGACGGTTGTCGTCCCTGTCCCGTAAGCGAACACAGCGTTAGCCCCGCTACCGGTTGTTTCAATGGTACCGCCCTTAATCGTGAGGTCACCACCATCGTAATTGAGTAGCGCTGCATTGAGACCGTAGAAGCTGCTTTACTCATCCGACGAACTATCACCGGTCGTGCTGATCACGGGGTTGTTCAGTATGAGCTCAGAGCTGGAACCGGTGACACAGATAGCACTCTCATCGGTCGAGCTGGCTGCATAGGAGCCGTCCGATTCGCTCAAGGTGCCAGAATCAAGCAAGTAGATCGCTGTACCGTAACCACAGACACCCGAAGACCAGGAGCCGGTAGATGCATCATCATCGTCGGTACTGTCATCATCTGAGGAATCATCATCGTCGGTACTGTC
The DNA here is from genome assembly GCA_050119385.1 of Candidatus Thiodiazotropha sp. Taxonomy (GTDB): domain Bacteria; phylum Pseudomonadota; class Gammaproteobacteria; order Chromatiales; family Chromatiaceae; genus Thiodiazotropha. The sequence continues at coordinate 4,679 of JASFJX010000192.1, forward strand.
ATCATCTGAGGAATCATCATCGTCGGTGCTGTCATCATCTGAGGAATCATCATCGTCGGTGCTGTCATCATCTGAGGAATCATCGTCATCGGTGCTGTCGTCGTCAGTGGAATCATCATCGTCGACAATGTCTTCGTCAGTGGAATCATCATCCTCAACCGGCAGTGTGACTTCATCCTCGGATGGAAGATCACAATCCTCTGTTGGAGGTGGAGGTGGAAGTGGAGGAAGAGGGGGCGGCGGAAAACAATTCACCGGTGGGCGCGGAAAACAGTCCATCGGTGGGTACGGAAGCGGCGGATAGGGTCCAACCCCTGGTGGGACTGGCAGGAAACACTCAATGGGCGGGGGTGGTGGGAGACAATCCATAGGTGGAGGTAGAACGCCAGGTGGTAGCTCTGGTATGGGATCAGGCGAAGGTTCTGGCATAGGTTCAGGTGTGGGCTCTTCTGCTGGATCCTCTGTAGGCACTGGTGTTGGTGTAGGCTCTTCTGCAGGATCCTCTGTAGGTACTGCTGTTGGTGTAGGTGTCGGCTCTTCTGCAGGATCCTCTGTAGGTACTGCTGTTGGTGTAGGTGTAGGCTCTTTTGTGGGCGCCAGTGTGGGTGTGGGTGTGGGCTCTTTTGTGGGCGCCGGTGTTGGCGTCGCCGTGGGTGTCGCCGTGGGCGTTGGCGTCACCGTAGGCGTTGGTGTCGCCGTAGGCGTTGGTGTCGCCGTAGGCGTTGGTGTCGCCGTTGGTGTCGCCGTTGGTGTTGGTGTCGCCGTAGGCGTTGGTGTCGCCGTTGGTGTTGGTGTCGCCGTAGGCGTTGGTGTCGCCGTTGGTGTTGGTGTCGCCGTAGGCGTTGGTGTCGCCGTTGGTGTTGGGGTCGCCGTTGGTGTTGGTGTTGGTGTGGCTGCGGACGCAGGGCAGAAATACTCAAAATTACCAGCATCATATGCGGCCTGATCTTCCTTGCTTTGATGACAAGCCTTACAGCTGTCTGACTGATATTCGGACGTCAGCTCGTAACCTTTTTCATTGCAATATTCGACTATATCATCCGTCATGTATTCCCAAGCGAATGCTTCATTCATCGCCAAGACCAAAGGACTCGCGAGAAAGAGGGTGGCTAGGCGGGCGTGGTTTTTCATGGTGATCACCTTCGGCTCTTCAATTCTCAAATGAATTTTCTTAGAAAATTTCACATAAGCATGTAATCAAGTCAGTTGATATCCTATCTCTATATTTAACATTGTTTAGTTATTTGTTTTTGATAAAATTTGACTGCAATCACGGTTCTTCAAAATAAAAAGAAAAAGATTATTAGACACACCATGATTTTTTCATCACATAAACTGTAAACGGACATCTATCACATAAATTGACATCCACCATTGAATCACCGGGTTAATCGAGGTATGAAAATCAGTTCTATAATAGATATACGATTGAGGTGATACGCACGCTAGTGAGCCAAGAGAAAGGCGTACTTCGCAAGCATGCCCTTTTCAAGAAATACAACGCAGAATTGGCCCACTAGGGATGGCTGGTGCAAGACTGCCCATTTCAGGTGACCGGGCCAACAACCACACATCTTCACCAGGGCGTTACAGAATTCAACATATAAAACGGGTGACTCATACTTCCCATGTCGTTGGACATGTTGGCTACACCATGCCGCATAACACCGGTGTCGAACTGCATACGATTGACGCTGTGCGCCATGTGAGCGACATCTTTCTGCATCTGCGGCACTGAAGCGATATCGTCTCGCATGTCTCCATCCATTGAAACGATCTTTGTGCTCATTATCTCCATATCGTCCATCATTTGATGAATCAATTGCGACATCCAGAGACCGGCAATTACAGCAACGATACCGACCAGAATAATCCAGCGATTGTGAATCCTGCTGCGGGTTTCTATGTACTCTTGCAACAGCCT
>JASFJX010000193.1:0-6601 GCA_050119385.1 Candidatus Thiodiazotropha sp.
CTCCCTTCGGGCGCGACGGGAAGCCGTCATCTGCGGCGTTGCGTCTTTTGTAAAGGGCATGCCATTCCCTGCGAGACGCGCCTTGCAGCTAACGGCTTCCCGTCGCGCTGATATGTGCCATTTATACGTCACACCACACTAGATACCATGACACCTACCAAAGAGGAAAATCAAATGCTCAAAGCCGTAGCTACACAATCACTATCCGAATTATTCTATGACACGCTGAACATCAGATATGATGAGAGCTTCAGAACCCTTACCTTTGCGATGGATCCCGGCGCAATTCCTTGTTTTTCCCCTCAGCTGCTGAAAGATATCAATAGCTTTCAAGCATGGACACGCCAATATATCAATAGTGTGGACTCGGATAATACTATCGATTATCTCGTTTTTGGCTCCGATGTACCTGGTATTTTCAATCTTGGTGGAGACCTGAAGTTTTTTGTTGATACGATTACCTCAGGTGACAGAGAGACCCTGCAGAACTATGCGGAATTGAGCATCGATGTGCTATATGCTAATTTCGTCAACCTTAATGCCAATGTACGTACCATATCATTGGTCACCGGGACAGCGCTTGGTGCGGGGTTTGAAGCTGCGCTTTCCAGTGACTATATCATTGCTGAATCCGGTACTGTGTTTAAGTTTCCCGAGGTTGTTTTCAACATGTTCCCTGGTATGGGGGCCTATTCTTTTCTATCGCGGCGGATATCTCCTGCACGAGTGGAGCGAATGATCATCAATGCCGAAGGTTATACTGCGGAGCAGCTCTATGAGATGGGGATCGTCGATGTGGTTACAGAGCAGGGCGAGGGTGAAATGGCCCTTAGGTCGTTCATCAAGCGTCTCAATAAATCGAAAATCACCAGGCAATCAGTAATGAATATGCGTCATCGGATTCTACCACTTGAAAAGCAAGAGCTTCTGGACATTGCGAATGATTGGGTGAATGCGGCGTTCTCCCTCAGTGATCGGGATATTTCTGCAATGTCACGTCTCGTAAGGGCACAAACAAAGATGATGAGTCAGCAAGATTCCGATAAAAATTCTCTCGAGATACCTATGCGGAGTCATGCTTAAGCGAGACTTCAATAAAAACTGATGCTGCTTTTTAGTATGGAGACAGGAGTTCATTGGACGAGCATTTCTAACATGGATTAATTCAAGTCTGGTTTGATGTGAAACATGATCTGCTGGTTTAATACCCGGTAGAGAGGGGAGCTTATGAGCCTCAAGAAGAGCATGCGCCTCCCTTAGATTGGTAGATCGTCTTTAACAGGGAGATATTTGACTTCACAGTAATCGAACCGAGCGTGGGACATTTAGGTTAATAACATAAGGACTGTATTGACCTGTCTTTGCAGGGGGGTATCGGATTTCGTCCGAAAACCAGCTTACTGGTTCTTGACATTCTACTTGAGCTTTAACTATGTATGCTAGCGACGATCATGCCATCAATTAATTGATAGACCGCAACCACAGATATGCCCCACTCGGGAGTGATGATGCTATAGCAGGTGTTCACATAGGAGGGTTCGCTCCGGTGGCTCGCCATTCAAAATAGCGACGATGAAAGCGTTGCGGGTGAGTTCTCCCAAATTGATTTAGCAAGCCAAGTAGAAGAAAGGATGGTTACGGCTCTCCTCCAACCCCAAAATTAATTATTGATATGGGGGCTGCATGGTTCCACTTGTGGCAGTCAGCAAAAACCTGTTCATTTTTTATGCTTACGGAACCTATAAAAACGATTCTTGAACCTGATCGCCTTGATCTAGATCAAGCTGTTATTTATTGAGTATTTATAAAATTACTTTTTCGTATTTTTGAGTTATTGCAAAAATAAAAAGCAAAAAACCACACTGTTTGTATAACAAACAGTGCGGATTATGCTTACTTGCCAGGTTGTGTCTGGCTACCTGTAATTAGGTATTATTTTTTACGAATGTCAATGTTTAATTGAGGCGCGAATTATCCTTGCTTTGCGGATTTGAGCTGTTCTTGGACATTAGCAGGCACTGCTTCGTAATGGCTGAATTCAATCGTGTAGTTGCCTTCACCGCCGGTGATTGCTTTCAGCTGTGTGGCGTATCCTTCCAGTTCAGACAGGGGTGCTTGACCCTTGATGATCAACATGTTGTTGTGCCCTGACTCGGTACCACTTATTTGTCCCCTGCGTCCTGCAAGGTCTCCGGTCAAATCACCCATGAAATTGTCCGGTGTGGTGATTGAAATATTGACGATCGGTTCCAAGATTACCGGGCCTGCCTTTTCCACAGCATCCAGGAAAGCCTTTTTACCAGCGGTGACGAAGGCAATCTCTTTAGAGTCGACAGCGTGATATTTTCCGTCATAGACTACTACGCGAATGTCCTGCATGGTAAAACCGCCGACTGCACCTTCCTCCATGGCCTGTTTCACTCCCTTCTCGACGGCGGGAATGAACTGTCCCGGGATCGCGCCACCGACGATCTTGTTGACAAACTCAAAACCCTCACCTCGATCAAGGGGTTCAATACGAAGGTGTACTTCGCCGAACTGACCGGCACCGCCGGTTTGCTTTTTGTGTCGATAATCTGCTTCGGCCTTGCGGGTAATGGTTTCGCGATAGGCTATGCTGGGTGGATGGGTCTCCACTTCGACACCATATTTATTCTTGATTTGTTGTAGCAAGATTTCAAGGTGCAACTCGCCGAGTCCGCGCATTACCGTTTCGTTCATACTGACGTTGTGTTCCACATGGAAACAGGGATCCTCATCTTCCAGCTTGTGCAGTGCGTCGCTCAGTTTCTGCTCATCACCCCGCTTTGAGGTATTGATGGCAAGGCCAAACAGCGGCACAGGGCATTCGATAGAGCGCAGGTGGTGGTGATCCTCATCGTGGGAGTCATGCAGAACCGCATCGAAATGGATATCTTCGATCCTTGCCACTGCGCAAATGTCTCCTGGTACGGCCTGACTCATCTCATCCTGTTCTTTTCCCTGCAGCCTGAGCAGATGGTTAACCTTGAAGGGCTTACGCGCATCGCCTATGTAGAGCTGTGCATTGGTTTGCAGGGTACCCTGGTGCATGCGGAAAATACCCAGCTTGCCGCGATAGGGGTCATTGAGGACTTTGAAAACGTGTCCGATGACATGCTTGTCCGGATCCGGGGAGACCTCAATCGGCTGCATATCAGCCCCTTCGCCCTTCATGAAAGGAGGTGGGTTTCCTTCGGTTGGATCGGGCATCAAGCGTGCAAACAAGGTTAGGAGTTCATCTATCCCGGCACCGTTCTCGATAGAGGTGAAGCAGACCGGTATCAGATGTCCTTCACGCAGGGCCTTTTCAAAGGGGTCATGCAGTTGATCCGGCTGCAGAGCCTGGCCTTGCTCCAAATAGAGTTCCATCAACTCCTCATCGACCTCGACTACCTGGTCAACCATATTGTCATGGGCTTGAGAGACGGAAGAGAAATCTGTCTCATCGCCGCCCGGTTGAAAAAAACAGTCGATGACCCTTTGCCCATTATCAGCGGGTAGATTGATGGGCAGACACTCCTTGCCGAAGGTCTCCTGCAGGCTATTCATTATCTCTTGGTAATCGATACCCTCAGCATCGATCTTGTTGACGATGATAAAACGACACAGATTTCTGCGTTTTGCCGCCTCCATCATGCGAATGGTGACGGGTTCTATGCCAGTGGTGGCATTCACCACCACGGCGGCTGTCTCCACAGCAGGGAGGATACTGATACCCCGGCCAAGAAAGTCAGCGTATCCCGGCGTATCAACAATATTAACCTGTTTGTTTTCGTGGCTAAGATGGGTGATTGCGATATCGAGAGAGTGCTGTAACTCTTTCTCGCTATCTTCGTAATCACAGACGGTATCACCCCTCTCAACACTACCGGCGCTATGAATCATGCCACTTTTTAGCAGCAGCGCTTCTATCAGACTGGTCTTGCCAGCTCCTGCATGCCCAACGAGGGCGATATTGCGAATGTCGTGGGTCGAATAACTGGCCATATTGACTCCTATCAGCGGATAACGCGGCTCTATCCAAGATGATTGGTTGAAGATACCGGCAAAAGGATATTCGTTTTTTTCAGGTTAAGCCAGTATAACAATCCGGAAGTTAAAGTTATTGAGCTTGAACAGGAAAATGTCAGAAAACAGCTGTTCCCAACTGTCTGTTATATTATTTATGGATCTAAACAGGGTGTATTAGAACACACAAAAGTGCTCCCCGGCCCGAATGGTTCTTAGATCCGCGCTGCTATTTGTATCTTCATGGTGGGGTAGGGCACCACCTTTAATGTTTTTATGGGTGAACAGAATTGATAACGACCTTCACGGTTTCAGATTGCCCCGGGCTGACAGCGCTTATTTCGCCCTCGAGATCACCGCTCTGGGCGGAGGGGCTGCCCGACAGGGATATGCGGGCACCCACCAACACCTGGGCGAATTCGGAGAGTTTCATCTGCGGCATCATCGCCATACTGTCATCCAGGCTGATCGAAATGGGGAGGTCGCTGACCCGCTTTCGTACCGCTGCCAATGGCATCGGAGGGCCACTCATCGCCTTGGCATAGATAAACAGCAGGTCGTCAGGTTTGACCTTGTCCTCGATTTCTGGTGACAGAGAGATTTCGACTTTAATCGATTTGTCGCCTGTGGCGCCGGCCTTTTCAGGCATCGGTTTCTCTGCCTGAACGATGTTTGGCAGCTCAGACTCCTCTGTAGGCAGCCCCAGTTGGGCACGGGCATCATCCAGGGCCTCGTTGACGGCTTCGATTTCGTTGCTCTGTGGTTTCAACATTCCCCGCAGTTTAGACCAGCGGTCGACCGCATCCTGGTAATCGGTACGTTGATAGGCGAGTATGCCGGCTGTCCAGAGCGCATTGGGATTATCGGGTTCGAGTTGAAACGCCTTTTCAACCATTGGCGCTGCCCGTCCGGTGAAGTCGTTTCTGCTGTTGGAGGCGATGGTTTGGGCGTATGCAAGCAGCAGCCCCACATGCTTGTCATTGATATCCATGGCACGTTGGTAGGCGTCGATGGCTGCCGATGGATCGTTCATCGCAGTGTAACTGCGCCCCAGCATGATCCAGCCTTCCAGGTTGTCAGGTTCCTCCTTCAGTTTGGCGGCGAGTCGCTTGACCAGTTCTTCCATGGGTGGCAGATTTTCCGTTGAACGCCCTTGAGATTGGGTTTGCGACGATGCAGTGGGCGGCGCGCCTGGGGGTTGATCCGCCAAGTGCGTGATGATCTCCGGGGAGCCTATAAACTGGTAGATCAGCAATGCAGCCAGTGGTGTCACCAGCGCTGACCAGGCCATGATCTGGCCTGAGTTTTTGGATTCACCCGGTTGTTTTTCTTCGGATATATCCGAGAGTAATTCTTTCTCTAGATCTCTACGCGCTGCGTCATAGCGGGCTTGGTCGAGCACACCGGACGCAAGGTCGTTGTCCAGTTCAGCAAGTTGCTGTTTGAATACGGCCAGATTGAGCTCATCGGAAGTGATACCACTGGTTACTTGCTTGCGCATCAAAGGCAGTGCGACAAATCCCATAGCCAGGAGAGTGAACCCGGCGACAATTATCCAGAATAGGGTCATTGATTAGCGTCTCTGTTATTGTTCGATTGGTTTAACAAGCGATTGAGCCGTTGTTCATCTTCCTCGGAAAGCGTTGTCTCCCGGGTAACGCTTTTGCGCTTCAGCATGCGGAAGAGCACCACTGCGCCAACCAGGAATACGATCAGTGGACCAAACCATAGTGGATAGGTTGTGGGTTTGAGGGGGGGATTGTAGAGCACGAAATCCCCGTAGCGGGCAACCATGAATTTGATGATATCCTCTTTCTCTTGGCCATTCTTCATCATCTCATAGATTTCGTTTCGCAGATCGACAGCGAGTTCGGCATTGGATCCGGCCAAGGATTCATTCTGACATACCAGGCATCGCATCTCCTCGATGATGGTACGGAAATCTTCAGCCTTTTCCGCTTCGTCGAATGTGTATTCAGCCAGGGTGGCTGCCTGTAGGGCGGGCAGGAAACAAAACAGGGTAAGAGTCAATACAAACCGGTGCACTTCGTTATCCTTTACGCTTTAAGTCTTCAATCAGGGGCAGGAACGTCTCATTGAACAGTTGCAAGGTCATTGGCCCCGCGTGTTTGTAGTGGATGATACCTTTGCTATCCACTAAAAATGTCTCAGGCGCACCGTACACACCAAGATCGATAGCAGTGCGCCCCTTTTTATCGAATATGTTGATGCTGTAGGGGTCTCCAAGTCGGCGCAACCATACCTGTGCTTTATCCCGTTCGTCTTTCCAGTTTAATCCTACGATGTCCACTTTGCCCGAACGGGAGAGTTGGACCAGGGTTTCATGTTCGGCACGGCAGGAGACACACCAGGTAGCCCACACATTGAGAAGATAGACCTTGCCCTGGAGATCACTCGATTTAACGATCGTCTCGGCACTTTCCACGGTAGGCAGCGCAAACTCAGGTACCGACTTGCCGATCAATGGAGATGGAATCTCCCGTGGGTTCATGCCTAATCCCTTGAACAGAAAGGCCGCAATCACTGCGAAAACAATAAGGGGAATGGAGTA
>JASFJX010000194.1:0-6595 GCA_050119385.1 Candidatus Thiodiazotropha sp.
TCATCCGGGAACGTGATGATCGTGCCGGGATCGCCGTTCAGATGCGGATTTGTGATTGAGTTAATAGCCTAAGCTATTGACGATTGAGCAAATACCGCAGCTGGGCGGCGAGACCGGTACGAGGGCAGGTTCAGCGTTAGTCGGTTACACTTTGTACTTTGCTAATATTCCAGAAATATCTTGTAAAACCACTGATTAATTTCTTTTCCAAGCGACCGGGTGAAATATTCGGGCTAACCCGGATGTTTCACCCAGTCGCTTAGAAAACAAACTTGCTTGATGAAACGTTCGGGCTAAGTCAGAGAGAGCAGGGCCGAGACGAGCAACTTCGAATCGTAGTAGGGAGTGCTGTGTGGGCTGATCAAAGGTGTGTCGATAACCTGAATACCAAACTCCTGTATAAGCCTGTCTGAAAGTTTCGATGGGTAATGCCCATTTTTGCTATCGAGGAGAACGATATTCAGCAGCCTTTCTCTGGCGCCGTTACCTGGCACATCATTCTGCAAATAGTGCATCAACCGACGCACCGCATCGTTTAGACTCATACCCAACTGTTCAGGATCTGTGCCCAGATTTGGCACATAGACCTTGGGGCAGGGGTTTTCCGCTATAGATGCCCCAACACCTTGAGGCAGCAGATTAGCCACCAGACTGGAGTAAAAACTACCTGGTGGATAGATAATCAGTTCCGCTTGCTGAATCAGCTTATGGTTCTTCTTACGCAATTGCGACATAACCGGCACGTACTTATCCAAGCGTCTGGAGAGCGTGAGATGTTTAACCGGACTCTGAATGGGTAACACCTCTTTGCCGGTCAGCAGATGTTGCCCGACGATGCGACAGCCGTCTTCCAACTCAGCCGAGAGATGGAGATTGTCATTAACAACTGCGCGTACGTCTCCCTGCACCCCAAGCAACTTTTCGAACAGAAATATTATCGGATCGAGATGCTCATGGTTATTGAGATAACCACCACTGAGAATCAGATTACCGATACTGGCTCCACGCAGGTCGAACTTAGCCGGCATAGCATCATGGAAATAACCCAACTGGTTGCGGATGATGCGCCGAATTGGGTTGGGTACCCGTTCCATCAACGGGTGCTTGCCTCGGATCATCGACTCGAGTTGACCTGACAAGTCACTCTTCTCTGCCTTGTGGGAAAAGCGGTAGGTCAGCAAATCATAGACTTCTGGGTGGCCAGTCACAGTTTCGTCCGCCAACGATACAAGCCTACTGCGCAGATCGCCAATCGAGGGCATATCGAACGCTTGCCGCAACTTGGCGGAACTGCCTCCAGAGTCGAAAGGAGTGACCAGATGGATCGAATTATGGGTGTAGTTTTTCAGCCACCGGCTCACCTCATTGAGGGCGCTGCCGCCGCTGAAGAAGAGTATCCTAGGACCAAGCTCAGGGCTTTTCTGATATCGACTAATGCGCAGAGGATCCGGAATGCGCACAGCACGGGTGACAAATATGTTCTTCATGAAGCGCTCTTTAGCCCTGCTACAGCATGTAGAACATCACAATACTGCCTGCACTCGTTCACAGTTGAAACAGACAAATATATTACTCCCCAAATATCTCTAATCATAGTCACAGTATGGGACAACCATTAAAAATAATAAAAGAACCTTAGCATTACCCCTGCTACCTTTTTTCCAGCTAAATTTTAACCAAGATTGGTTGAACACTCTGGCATGTAGGATAAATCGATGACATGATGTATGGATGAACAATTCGACTAATGCGCTCAGTAGTAATCGCAGCGATCCTGGAAAAACCATCACAATGGTAGTTTATGCGCTGCAGGCCCTTTCGTTTTTGCTTGTCATCACCTTTCTGGTTGCTATCATCATTAACTACATCAAGCGTGACGATATCAGGAACAGTTGGCTGGAATCACACTTCAGATGGCAGATCCGTACCTTCTGGTTCAGTCTTCTGTGGATGGTTCTAGGATATCTCACTCTCGTTATCCTGATCGGCTACCTGATATTTTTTGCAAATTCTATCTGGTTGATCTATCGCATTATCAAGGGCTGGTTGAGGCTATCCGAGGGACGAGAAATGTACAGCCTAAATGCGCAGTGAGCAATAATATCTCTAACGATGCAAAACCAACCCCGATTACCGATACCACAACAACGACTTAAAGAAGCGTTGATTCGGGGCGCCATCTGGGCATTTATCGGCCTGCTTTATGCTATGCTTTTTGTCTTCCTGGCTGCTTTCGCCGACCATTGGCAACTGCCCATCGATCCCAATCTGTTCGCCGGTGTACTGGCCGGAACCCTTGGTGCGCTGATATATAGCAGTATGCGTCTTGCGGTTTTGATGACCACCATCATTTCACCTATCTCCATCTTCTATTTCATTATTTCCGATCACCCGATCGACCTACTCATTCTCGTGGCATTGGTCTCTGTTGTGGGAGCTGTTGTCGGCGCGCTCTATGGTGTCTTCTCAATGGGCTCACGGGTGAATCGCGCAGATGCTAAAACCCTGGCGGGATTCAGCGCCGGCTGGTTAGCCTCTCTCCTCTATCTGCTGGTTATCAGCCTCACTGCGCCAATTGCGATCAATATCGTAGTCGCCATCCTCTGCCCGCTGACCGGTATCCTCTATGTCGCCCTGGTTCCCGGCTTCATCAAGCTCTATGACAATTTGCTCCCACCGGTGGGTGATGGATTGATAGTGGGTGTGGGCGTATCGGGTTTTATCGCTCTCTGTTTGTTTGTGATGATCGGTACCATTGACAGCGATGTGGCAGGCCCATTCATCACTGCATTGGAGGTGATCCACGGAAATCTGCCAGGTGCCATCGTCGGAGGCATTTTCGGTGCCGGCCTGGCGGGAATCGTATCGGGTCTACTGTTGACTAATTGGCAGGATCTGTAGAGTTTGGTACCCCAGGCACGCGTCACTGTTGATGCAGTTGATAAATATTAACCCAGCGACTATTCCATTAATATCTTGTAAAACTGCAAGTTAGTTAATTTTCTAAGCAACCGGGTGAAATATTCAGGTTAATTCCACTCCGAGTGAATAAACCCCCATTCCGGATGATCCATCCGCTCATAGGTGTGGGCGCCAAAGGCATCCCGCTGGGCCTGAATCAGGTTTTGCGGCAATCGCTCGGTACGGTAACTGTCGAAATAGTAGAGACAGGCGCCCATCACCGGTACCGGGATACCGGCACTGGCGGCGAAACAGACCACTCTGCGCCAGGCACCCTGCAATCCAAGTAACTGAGCCCCCAATGCAGGATCGAGCATTAAGTTCACCGGTTTCGGATCATAGGAATAGGCATTACGGATCGGATCGAGCAGGCGCGCCCTGATAATACATCCCCCCTTCCAGATGCGCGCTGTTTCCGCCAGATCGATCGACCACTGATAGTGATCAGACGCACTTTGAATCAGATCCAGTCCCTGAGCATAGGCAGTGATCCGAGAGGCGTAGATGGCACCGTGGAGATCCGCCAGTAAGGATTCTTTTTCTACTTTTTTGCCTGCCTCCGGCCCCACTAGCAATGAGGAAGCTGCCTCACGTTGGGCCTTTCTTGCAGAGAGTAGCCTGGCATCCACGGCGGCAGCGATACCTGGTACCGCCACACCCTGCTCCAGTGCGGCCTGCACGGTCCAGCGGCCGGTCCCCTTCTGTCCCGCCTTGTCCATCACAAGACTCACCAGGGGGGCACCAGTATCCCGGTCCACGACCTTCATCACTTGAGCGGTCAGTTCCACCAAGAAGGACTCCATCGGCCCCCGGTTCCACTGATCGAGCTGCGCGGCTATCTCTTTTTCGCTGAGCCCACCCCCCCGGCGCATCAGGTCATAGACTTCCGCGATCAGCTGCATATCCGCATACTCGATTCCGTTATGCACCATTTTGACGAAATGACCGGCACCGTCGGAACCCACATGAGTGACACAGGCACCCGCCTCAGTCTGGGCGGTGATCGCTTCGAATACCGCGCGGACCTCCGCGTAGGCGTCGCCACTTCCCCCCGGCATCATCGAGGGACCATGACGCGCTCCCTCCTCACCGCCGGATATGCCGACACCGAGGAAATGGATCCCTTTTTCACGCAGATAGCTCTCTCGGCGCCGGGTATCCTCGAACCAGGAATTACCACCATCCATGACAATATCGCCGGACTCAAGAAACGGGATCAATTGTTCGATCACTTGATCCACGGGATTGCCCGCCTTGATCATCAGCAAAATCCTACGTGGTCGTTGTAGCAGAGCGACAAAGCGGGCCATGTCAGGATCACCAGCAAACCGTTTACCGGGATTCTCATCTAAAAACTCAGTGATTGCCGCACTGCGCCGGTTCCACACTGCAACTGGAAATCCCTTCTCTTCCATATTCAGTGCCAGATTGCGTCCCATCACACCAAGCCCGATTAGGCCGATATGAAACTGCTTGATTTCAGGCATGGTCTGTTCCTTATTAGTTGGGACTCTTTAAGGTTTCTAATTGGTTAGAATCCGAGTCGTTGATCTTCCGGCAACGAGCGGGCCGCCAGGCTATCCATCATCCAATCACCGTCCAGGGCGATGGCCGCCGGCACATTGTGATTAACCAGTGCGCTACGAACCGCATCCGCCTTCTCCTCACCCTGGACCATCACCAACAGATACTTGGCGCTTTGAATAACAGGTGGTGTAATCGTCAACCGTTGCAGTGGTGTTTTCGCCGCGATCGACGGCATCACACGCCGTTTTTCTTCATCCAGGACGGCTGATCCGGGAAAGATGGATGCCGTATGGCCGTCATCACCGACACCCAGTAGAAGGATGTCGATTCTCTCCGGCAAAACCAGCTCATATACCTGCGCCGCCTTATCAGGCTCCTCTTCGCCACACATGCGGTAGACGTTCATACCTTCAGGACGATCACCATCCGGAAACAGACTGTTCATTACCGTTGAATAGTTACTCTCCGGGGTGTTCACGGGTACACAACGCTCATCACCAAAATAGAGATTGATCTGTGACCAGGGAATGTCCTTGCGCATAGCCAAACGCTGGTAGATTGACAAGGGTGTCGTCCCACCGGCCAACATCAGATGACAACGCTCGGACGATGCAAGCACCAACTGAATCTTGTTACAAATCCACCGCTCGGCCTGTTGCGCAAATTCAACTGGATCGACAATGAAACGTTCCATCAGATAATCTCCCGCCATTGACGGCTATAGCGTAGCATCAGTTTTTCGGCTTCCACAGGGCCTTCACTACCCTCGGCATAGAATACGGGCTGTCGCTTTGTGGACGCTTCCCAATGGTTCAGAATAGGGGTTACGAAGCGCCAGGCAAACTCCACTTCATCCCGTCTGGCAAACAGAGTCGCATCCCCTTTCAATGCATCCAACAATAGTCTTTCATAAGCATCTTTGATGGGATGGCTGTAGGTCTCGGAGTAACTGAAATCCATCTCCACCGATCCCACCTCCATCTCGTCACCGGGCCGCTTGCTGGATATTTTAAGGGCCATACCCTCATCGGGTTGGATGCGAATAGTCAATACATTCGGTTCAAGATCTTGACAAACATCCTCACGCCCGAAGAGGCACAACGGAACAGGCCGAAATACCACCGATATTTCAGTCATCCGTTTCGCCAGATGCTTGCCGACCCGGAGAAAGAACGGCACACCCTGCCATCGCCAGTTATCGATATAGCATTCGATAGCGGCATAGGTGGGGGTGCGTGATTTTGGCTCCACATTGTCTTCATCGCGATAGCCGCGATATTGACCGAAGACCACATTGTCCAGTTCCTCTTGGGATGTGAACTGGCGCAGGGAACGCAATACCTCGACCCGTTTATCACGAATATCATCGGCGGCAAAAGAGACCGGTGGTTCCATGGCGCAAAGTGAAAGCACCTGCAGCAGATGACTCTGTACCATATCCCTGATTACCCCCGTTTTGTCATAGAAACGACCTCGGCCTTCAACCCCGATCGACTCAGCGGCAGTAATCTGGACGTGATCGATATATTTTCGATTCCACAGGGGCTCGAATATGGTATTTCCCAGCCGAGCCACCAAGATATTCTGGACTGTCTCCTTACCCAGGTAGTGATCAATCCGGTAAACTTGGTCCTCTTGTAACACCTCGGCGACGATGCGATTCAGATCGCTTGCGGATTCGAAATCACGGCCATAGGGTTTTTCCATGATAACCCTTGTCCAAGGTGTCTCTGTGCCTCCGGATTGTAGTAAACCGGTCTCACTCAGGCGATGCAGTATCACCGGTGCCGCGGATGGGGGTGTGGCGAAATAGAAAAGACGATTCCCTTCGCTGCCGATCAATTGTTCAATAGCTTCCAACGCCCCACGTAGCGCGACATAACCTTCAGGGTCTTCAAAATCACCCTCCACATAGCTGATACGCCTGCTGAATGTCTGCCACACATCTTCATCAATGGGTTGCGTCCGAGAATAGGTCGTAAGGCTGTCGAAAAGCGTCCTACGATATTGATCATCGCTTTTTGGGCTGCGGCTGTAGCCAATGATGGCAACATGTTGATCTACAACCTTTTCATGCACCAGGTTATAGAGTGCTGGTATGAGTTTT
>JASFJX010000195.1:0-6593 GCA_050119385.1 Candidatus Thiodiazotropha sp.
CCCAGTTAGGCTTGCTGATTGTGCAGTATTGTATCGAATGTCCTTTTATTTTTTATATTGTTTATATTTTGGCATAGATACTTATTACCAATATAGCGGTAATCCAATCGAATAGACTACAATGTGTTACAGTGTAGTCTATTCGGGAGAGCAACCTTGACTGTAACCAGTATCCGCCTGCAGGCAGACCTTGAAGAGCCGTTGAAAACCGTTGCTGAACGGCATCGGCGAAGTAAAAACTGGATAGTAAATCAAGCGGTTAGAGAGTATTTGCAGCGTGATGCCCTGGAGCAGCAACGCTGGCAGGAGACAGAGGAAGCACTGGTGTCCGCCCGGCGCGGCAGGGTGGTAGCCGGAGAGGCTGTTGATGAATGGTTGGATAGCTGGGGTGACGAGGTTGAGAAGGCACCACCAAAACCATGAGGATCGATTACACGGAAGTAGCCATTTCTGATCTGATTCGGTTGCGGGAGTTTATTACAGAGCACAATCCCCAAGCAGCCAAAAAAGCATCGGCAAAATTACGCACCGGCATCAAAAATCTGGCACAGCAACCGCAGCTTGGTCATCCGGTGATGCTGGCACCAGACCCCGAGAAAATTCGTGACCTAATACTGCATCCCTATATCGTGCGTTATACCGTGCTACCACAGTCATTACTGATTCTCAGGATCTGGCACCATAAGGAAGATCGGGAAGATGAGTCTGCAACCTGAAGCGGAACCGGATTGGCTGATGATCTCAGCTCTCGAATCGGCTGCGAGTCAGGGGGGAACATGATCTGTTGGAGATAAGCGGCAAGTCGGCCAAAAGCTACTTTCCGGTGCATTGATGAGGTGTGTTGTGTCATTGGGCTAGTGGTAGGCTGTGCTACCGGGACCGATGCACTTCACGCAGTGTCGACGGAGTCACGTTTCAGTCACGTTGAAAAAAGAGAAGCGGAGGAGAAAAGAGGTAACTTGTTGTATTGATTGGTCGGGGTGAGAGGATTTGAACCTCCGGCCCCTGCCTCCCGAAGACAGTGCTCTACCAGGCTGAGCTACACCCCGACACTCCCTGCGCCGTTCTTAATGGCGACGCAGTGAGCGACAGATAGTAATGGAAATGGATAAGCGATTCAATTGGTTCTGGCAACTGAGAAATCGGCCAGGCAGGCAAGTGCGTCCCGGTAGGGTGTCTCAGGCAGGGTTTCGAGGGCCTGTTTCGCCTGTTGCGCCTGCTGTTGGGCGAACTGTTGGGTGTAGATGATGGCATCGCTTTCGGCGATGGCCTGCATGACGAAGCCGATCTCCTCCAGGCCGCCGTTTTCGATGATCTTTGCCAGCTGTTGGCGTTGTGCCTGGTCGGCGCTTTTCATGGCCTGGATCAGTGGCAGGGTCGGTTTGCCTTCCGCCAGGTCGTCGCCGATATTTTTACCGATTTCAGCATTATTCGAGTTGTAGTCCAGGGCGTCGTCCACCAACTGGAAAGCGATACCTAGATGGAGTCCGTAATCCGCCAATGCTTGTTGCCATGCTTCGTCGACTTCGGCAATGATGCCGCCAAGGCGGGCGCCGGCTTCGAACAGGGTGGCGGTCTTGCGTTTGATCACTTCCATGTAGTCCGCTTCGCTGGTGTCGGGATTGTGCACATTCAGCAGTTGCAGTACCTCACCTTCGGCGATGCGGTTGGTGGCGTGAGAGAGGACATCCATCACCGGCATCCGGCCCACGTCGACCATCATCTCGAAGGAGCGGGAGTAGAGAAAGTCACCCACCAGGACACTCGCCTCATTACCCCAAACCGCATTCGCGGTCTCCCGGTTGCGCCGCAGGTCCGAGCCGTCCACCACGTCATCGTGCAGCAGGGTGGCGGTATGGATGAACTCGATGATGGCGGCCAGGTCGATATGCCTGCCACTCTCGTAACCGCAGGCACGGGCGGCCAATAGCACAATCATCGGGCGCAGGCGTTTTCCGCCACTGTGGACGATATAGGCACCGATCTGGTTGATCAGCACCACATCCGATTTCAGCTGCTGGATGATCATTTTGTCGACAGCTTCCATGTCGTCGTTGATGAGTTCGCGAATTGTTGTTATGTCCATAGGTCGCCATGACTCCGACAAAGTTGACGCATGCTAGGAGGGGGTGAGGAGAGTGTCAAGCAGGATCTTCAGCCCGAATCTCTCATCCGGGTTAGTGTTGGCAGCCGGAACAGAAGAAGCTGGAGCGCTGCCCGATAGTTTTGCTGCGAATGGTCTGACCACATCTTGGGCAAGATTCCCCCGATTTGCCATAGATCTGGAGCGACTGGGCGAAGTAGCCGGGGTTACCGTCTTCTTTAAGGAAATCCCGCAGTGTGGTCCCCCCCTGGGCGATAGCCTCCCTGAGTACATTGCGGATCTCTTCCGCCAGTCTCTGATAGCGTTGACGTGATATCCGGTTGCTGGGCCGGGTAGGATGAATGGCCGCGCGAAACAGAGATTCGTTGGCATAGATGTTACCGACGCCGACCACGGTTTTGCTGTCCATGATCAGCTGTTTGATCGCTGTACGACGACGCTTGCCCTGTGCATAGAGGTAGTCCCCATCAAATCGCTCACCCAGGGGTTCAGGGCCGAGAGCGGCAAGCAGGGGATGATCCTGTACCGGTTGATCGGTCCAGAGTACTGCGCCGAAGCGTCTGGGATCCCGTAGCCTGAGTTGCAGGCCATTGCTCAGCAACAGGTCGAAATGGTCGTGTTGCTGCGGCGCTGTTTCCGCACTCACAATTCGCAGGCTGCCGGACATTCCGAGATGTATGATCAGGGTGCCGTGATGAAAGGCCAGTAGCAGATATTTCCCCCGCCGCTCTACTGACAGCACCTTTCTTCCCTTCAGTGTCAGTGGCAGGTCCTCAGGAATCGGCCAGCGCAATCTCGGCTGGCGGATTGTGACCCGGCTTATGCGCTGGTCGCAGATATGGGGGGCAATGCCCCGGCGCGTGGTTTCGACCTCCGGTAGCTCAGGCATCGGATAACCTTCTTTTTCTAATCTGTAGTTCTCGCAAGCCAGGCTTCAGCTGGTGCGATGAGGTGGTGATAGAAGCCGTCCGCAATCAGGTGCACTTTCCCCTGATGAAGGACATAACGCCAGCCATTCACCGGGTCGAGGTTACCGAAGCTGAGTGTTGAGTCATCCAGTGTCATTACGATAGGAGCCGGTGTCAGGCCGTAGGGTGCCAGGTCATCCGGTGCTGTGAATCGGCGCAGACTGGGTGTCTGACAGATTTTCAGCAGCTGCCTGACCCGGGATTCATCAGCGGGTCGGTTGCCACTCATCCAGCGGTTTTCGAGTCGCAGCAAACTGGTCTCATTTCCTTGCAGGCCACTGATTCTGATCCGGCTGATCTGTTGCGGATCGAGGTGGGTGAGTGGGGGTGGGGGGGATGGCTGTGACAACCATACCAGCAGGCCTGACAGACCGGCGATACCAAGCAGCAGCAGATTGATCTTGGCTCTTGATATCATCAGGCACGATTCCGTCGCCAGGCCATGATAGCGCCGGTCGCGAGTAACAGTAACGGGATCAGGATCAGAGAGCCGATGCCGATGATGCCGATGGCCAGCCTGGACAGGTGTAGTTCTTGGTCCTTGGCTTGCGGGGCCACTATGCCGATCATCTGATCATCACCCACCAGCCAGCGGCAGAGTGCCAGGCCTAGATCGAGATTGCCGGCATTGTTGAGGTAGCTGTTGGCGAGAAAGTCACCGTCACCGATCATCAGTATCCGCTGTTCTTTATTACCCAACTTTCGGCTCAGGGCGATACCGATTGAGAGTGGTCCCGCTTCTTCACCTGCCAGGGGATTACGTTCGATTTCACCAGTCAATTGGCCGGTTTCATTCCAACTTTTATCCAGTGTTCGCAACAGGGGGGTCACTTCCCAGTCCCGTTGCTCAGAGACGCTCAGGGCCGCTGATTGGGGGTAGAGCGTCAGCAGGTTGAATCCACGGGTGGCTTCGTGATTGGAATATTTCGGAACTAGGGCGACTGCCGGATTATCGATCCCCAACGCCTTCACGTTGGCATCCACGATGGTGCCCGGTAACTGCTCGATACCGAACAACTGTTGCATCAAGTCAGCTGAGACCCGGTTGTTCGGGTCACTCAACAGCAACAGGTTGCCGCCACCCGAAATATAGTCCGTGAGCCGCTCGATCTCTGCGCTCAGCAAGGATCGGATGGGTGAGGCGATGATCAGCAATGCTGTGTTGTCGGGCGGGCCTGATGTGGTGGCAAGGTCAAGCCCCGCGATCTGGTAGCCCTGTTGCTTGAGTGCCTTACCGAATTCCCCAAGGTCGTGATTCGCCATGCCCGTGAGAGCCCGTTCGCCATGACCGTTGAGCCCGGCTATCCAGTAGCTGTTGTCGCGCCCCAGGCGCAGGATGGCGTTAGTGAACTGCTCCTCGTCCACTTTCTGGATACGCTCTTCTCTCTCTTGATAGTGCATAACAATCTCGCCGGACAGGCTAATGCCCTGTCGGCGTGCATCGTCAGGGTGGAGCAGGGGGTCGATGAAGGTCAATTCGATATTCGGTTTATGGTGCTGATAGCGGGCGACGAAACGCTGAATACGATCACGCAGCTTGGCTGTTTCTCCTACATAGGCCGTTACACTCAATTTCTCCGGTGTGCGTTGCAGGATATCGATGCTGACTGGATTGAGGCTGTTGCTACCCTGGCGGGTCCAGTCCCACTGGGCGTCGTAACGACTGCTGAGCCATGCCAGCAGCACCAGTAAGATGACCATCACCAGATGGAACAGCAGATCATTGAGGCGTGAGCCGATCCAACGCGTCATCCGCGACGCCTCTTATCGAGCCGGTGTAGGGTCAGGCCTAAAAAGAAGAGGATCAGTAACAGGAAGTAGGCCAGATCGCTGAGTCGTATGAGACCGAGTTGGAGGTCGAGATAGTGGGATGGCCAGGCAAGCCAGTGTATGAAACTGCCACCCTCGGTGTTTTGATCAAGCAGTGAAATCAACAGTAGCAGACCATAGCTGCCGGCGCCGGCGATTCCCGGGTTCTCATTGAGTGCTGAGAAATAGAGGCCGATAGCGCTAAAGACGCCGCTCAAGAGAAGTAATCCGAGGCTGGCGGATAACAGCAAGCCATAGTCGAGTTGGATACCTGTGAAGAGACTCAGGCAGAGCAGCAGGGGTATCAGGATGAATAGAAGCTGGAACATCAGGGTAGCGAGAAATTTACCCAGCAGTATGGATGAGTTTGACAGTGGCGCACTGCTCAGGAGGGCATAACTGCCGTTGCGAAAGGACTCGCTGAAGCTACGGATGGTAATGATCGGTGTGATAATCAGGATCAACACCGAGGCGAGACCATACAGCTGCAATCCCAGGTGATGACTCAATCCCAGGCCGCGGTTGGCTGTTTGCATGCCGTTGAAGATCTCAAGAGTGGCGAGAAACTGCCAACTCAACAGGCAAAGACTGAGTCCGAAGATGACCCAGGGTAGCGGGGTACGCATCAAACGTCGCCACTCTATCCAGGCCAGGGAGAGGGTCATGCATTGCCTCCGGTGGTAGCCTGAAGAAACAGCTGTTCGAGACTGATTCGCTCCGGTTTCAGTTCACTCAGCCCCCACCCTTTTGCCACGATCTGTTGTGCCAGCTCACTGGGTTGGCTGCCCCCGTCCAAGGTGATGCGATAGTAATCGGTATGCAGTTGTTCTGCCTCTGCCACCCCTGTCATTGCCTGGATCTCATGCAGTGGCGGATTGCACGCCAGGCCGATTCGGTAACAGGTTTGTGCCGGTGGTGTTATCTCTCCGCTATAGACACTCTTTCCCCGTTGCAGAATGGTGACCCGGTTACAGGTGGCTTCTATCTCCGGCAGGATATGGCTGGATAGAATCACCCCTTTTCCCAGGGCAAGTTCCTGGATCAATTCCCGCACTTGACGGATTTGCGCTGGATCCAGCCCATCAGTGGGTTCATCCAGAATGATTACCCGAGGATTGTGGATGATCGCCTGGGCCAGGCCGACCCGTTGCTGAAATCCTTTGGAGAGTTTACCTATCAGGCGTCTTCCCGCCTGTTCCAGGCCGCAGCGTTTCTTGGTTTGCTCCCGCGCTTCCCTCGATTGTCCTCTTTTCATGCCATGCAGAAGGGTGCAGTCCCAGAGATACTCATCCACGGTTTGGTCGCGATGCAGGGGAGGGCGTTCCGGGAGATAGCCAATGAAACGTTTGGCATGGGTCGGTCGGGTTAACAGATCCTCTCCACAGATATTGATTGTGCCATCGCTGGGAGCGAGATCGCCGCTGAGCATGCGCATGATGGTCGATTTTCCCGCGCCATTGGGCCCTAACAATCCGAGGATGTCACCCCGCTCCAACTGTAGATCGACAGGCGCCACGACTTGGGTACCAGCGAAGCGGCGACTGAGTTGATTGGTTGTTAGCAGTTCGGGCATTAGCGTAATGATGGTGCTCTGTGCAGTGTAGAAAGGCTATTACGGAAAACAGTCGCCAAACATATCATTCTTTGTAGTCGATGCAAGACCCCGTGCTAGAACTGATCCACAAATCGGTTTGCGTCAACAGATCTATAAA
>JASFJX010000196.1:0-6588 GCA_050119385.1 Candidatus Thiodiazotropha sp.
CGGGTTGTTCGATGTGGCGTCCGATATGGGTATACCCAACTACAAGGAGGATCTGGGACAGACCTTGGGATTTTGGGGTGTCGGTGATACGCCCTATTTGGTAGTGCCTTTCTTGGGCCCCACCACGCTGCGTGATCTGATCGGAATGGCGGGTGATACCTGGATGAATCCGATCAGCTACCCCAGTCAGGATACCTACTATGCGCTCACTACTTTGCGACTCATCGACGTTCGTGCCGATTTGCTTGAAGCAGGCGATGTATTAGATGAAGCGGCTGTGGATCGATATGCCTTCCAGAGAGAATTCTACCTGCAAAAACGGGATTCGCAGATAAAAGACGGCCCAGACCACATGGATGAGGATGATCTGTTCGACGATACCTTTTTCGATGAAGAAGAGTTGCCGTTGGAAGGGGATGAATAACGCGAGTCAGCGAACAAGCTGCCAGCTGATAGTCTCCCCGCCTCCCAAAGGCGCGACCTGATCTTGACCGAATTGGTAACTCGGAGGGGCTACCCACGCCTTCTTCTGCAAAGTGATCGTCTCCTGATTTCTGGGCAGGCCGTAGAAGTCGGGGCCGAACAGACTGGCGAAGCCCTCTAACCTGTCCAGTGCGCCGGCTTGCTCAAATATCTCCGTATAGAGTTCAATCGCGGCATGGGCGGTGTAGCATCCCGCGCATCCACAGGCGCACTCTTTGGCGTGTTGAGGATGGGGGGCGCTATCGGTGCCGAGGAAGAAATGGGGTTCTCCACTGGTAGCCGCCTCGATCAAGGCCTTTTGATGGCTCTCCCGTTTCAATATCGGCAGGCAGTAGAAGTGAGGGCGAATACCACCGACCAACATGGCGTTGCGATTGTAGAGCAGATGCTGCACTGTGATAGTTGCCCCAATATTGGCTTCACTGCTGCGTATGAATTCAACAGCCTGCTTGGTGGTGATGTGTTCAAAAACCATAGGCAGGTCAGGAAAGTCTCGCGTCAGAGGAACCAGGTGACGCTCGATAAAGACCTGTTCGCGATCAAAAATATCCACTTCCGGATCAGTCACTTCAGCGTGAATCAGCAGCGGGAGTCCCTCCTTTTGCATCGTTTCAAGAATCGGATAGCGCTTATGTATGTCAGTGACGCCAGCATCGGAATGGGTTGTTGCGCCTGCGGGGTACAGTTTTATCCCTTTGATTATCCCGCTTTTTTTTGCTGCAATCACCTCTTCGCTAGTGAGCGTGTCGGTCATGTAGAGTGTCATCAGTGGAGTAAAGTGACTCTGCTGCGGTAGTGCGGCGAGAATACGCTCCCGATACGCCATGGCCATGGTTGTGGTGGTCACGGGCGGTTTCAAATTGGGCATCACGATGGCACGGGCGAAACGCTCTGCGCTGTGGGCCACTACGGATGCCATGGCTTCGTCATCCCGTAGATGCAGGTGCCAGTCGTCTGGTTTGATGATTGTGATTTGCATGGATTGTTGGGTCTTAGGTCCGATTTATGATCCTTGAGTATTTTAGAAAATTACTATCTATAATTTTCTCATAATAGATAATCGCAATTTGTTAATTTAAGTAATTACTAATATTCTTCATTTCGAAGGCTTCGCTGTATCTGCTTTTGCAAAATAATATCATGATTACATTCTATCTCGAGGAGAGTGAATAATGAAAAAGATCCTTCAAGCTTCTGCAGCCGCTGCATTGATCGTTGCTTCCGCTTCCGCTTCCGCCTGGTGGGGTGGTCCTGGCTACAATCGTGGTTGGGGTGACGACTGGCTTGGTGATGGTTGGGGCGATGGTTCTGGCGATTTCAGCTTTGGCATGAGCGGTAGCGCTCGTGGTTCCGGTTATGGCCGCGGTAATAACTACTGGCGCGACTACTATGGTTATGGTCCTTACGGTTACGCTCCTTATGGCTATGGCGCACCTTACGGCTATGGCGCACCTTACGGTTATGGCTATCCTCCTGTTGCGCCTCAAGCGCCGGCTGCTCCGGCAACACAAGCTGCTCCTGCTAAGTAAAGCGGCAGTTAAAACTTAATCACAGGGAATCCTCGGCACAAGGACGTGCAAGAGCAGATAGCGTGGTTTCTTTAATCCAAAATTCCGGGTACTTAAAAATGAAAAAGATTTCTATCATTGCTGCGGCAATCGCCATGGCAGCCTCATCTGCTACTGTCAACGCATGGTGGGGTAATGATTGGAGTGACGATTTCTTTGGCGACGGTTTCGGTGCTGGTGATTTCGACTTCAATTTTAACATGCGTGCACGTGGTGACGCATATGGTCGTGGCTATAACAATTATCGTAACTACTATGGCTATGCCCCTTATGGTTATGCGCCCTATGGTTATGCGCCAGCTGTTCCGGAACTGAGCGAAGAGCAGAAGGCTGCCATCGAAGCGCAGCAGAAGGCCTTCGTCGAGCAGCAAAAAGCGTTTGCTGAACAGCAGCAAAAGGCTTTCGAGCAAGCTGTCGCTGCACAGCGTGAGTATGCTGAAAAGTACAAGGCCGATCCTCGTGGCGCCATGGAGGCTGAAATGAAGGCCTTCCAAGACCAGATGCAGGCTGAACGTGACCAGATGCAGTCGCGTTTTGACAACATGGCCCCCGCCAGACCTGAGATGCCTGAAGCCATCACAAAACGCATGCAAGAGTCTCAGTCTCGCCGTGACGAGATGGTTAAAGAGATGGAAACTCGTCGCGCAGAGGCTATGAAAACGATGGAAGAGCGCCGTAAAGTTGCTATGGAGCACAAACCCTACGGAATGCCTGTGTTCGAGCCTCACAAAGGGATCTGAGCGCCATTTGGCAAGTAATGAAAAGGCGCTGCCGGTTCTTGCCGGCAGCGTCTTTTTTTGCTTTATGAATTCAGTAAATTCGGCTCGCTTTTAAAAGGATATTTTCGCATCAACCCGGCAAGCTTCCGTAATGTTGGGCCAGTTTTTTGAATGCGGCCACCTCCACGGTTTCCCGGCCGAGTTCTTCTGCGATGAGCGCAGCTACTTCGTCTGCCAGCGCACCGGCAAGTGCCGCATCCAGAAACAAGACCCGGTGCCGGCGGGCCAATACGTCTTCCACTGTGCGTGCGCCCTCAAAGCGAACGGCAAAGCGTACCATGGCCTCTGTCAAACCCATACCCAACTCATGCTGTTGACCTGGTAAGTCGTCCAAAAGGGCCGCCTCCGTGCCGTAAAGATGGGCTCCTGGTGGGTCGCTTAGCTTGTGAGTTACGGTTGCCGGGGCGCCGATCAGCTGAAGATCGAGGGTGCGAGGGGTGGTGCCGGATACAAGAAGGCCATGCTTTTGGCAGCAAGCGAGAACCTCTTCAGCCATGGCCCGATAGGTGGTCCATTTGCCTCCTGTCACTGTAACCAGTCCGGATTTGTCCACCAGAATCGTATGTTCACGGGATATGCCCTTGCTGTCACCTGAGCTGTTTCCGGCTGTTTTTACCAATGGCCTCGCGCCCACCCAGATAGAACGTACATCGCCTGCCGAGGGTTTGCGGGCAAGATATTTACCCGCCTCGCCCAGAATGAAATCCACCTCTTCAGGTAGAGGCGTGGGTTCGTACTCGATGGTATCACGGGGTGTGTCGGTCGTGCCGAGTATCACCTTGCCCAACCAAGGTATCGCGAACATGACCCGGCCGTCGTCAGTTTTGGGCACCAGCAAGGCATGTCCGCCCGGGAGGAAATCACGATCCACAACGAGATGGACACCCTGACTCGGTGCCACGATATGACTCTGCGGATTGATATCCATGCGTCTCAGATCGTCCACCCAAACACCTGTGGCGTTGATAACGCAGTTTGCATGGATATCGATCGTATCTCCTGTTTCCCTGTCTGTCACCGAGGCGCCGCCTACCTTGCCATCGCTATGCAATAAAGCACGCACCGGACAATAGTTCATCAATACGGCGCCATGAGCTGCCGCAGTACGGGCAATCATCAGCGCAAGCCGGGCGTCGTCGAACTGGCCGTCCCAGTAGCGCACTGAACCGGCCAGACCACGGGAACGAATGCCCGGCATGCTGTCGATTGTTGACGCTCGATTTAGAAACTCCGTGTCACCCAGGCCGGCCTTGCCTGCCAGCATGTCGTAGAGTATCAGCCCCGTTCCGTAAAAGGGTTTGTCCAGCAACTTCCCCTTGAGTCCGAAGACCGGCATCAGAAACGGTAGCGGCTGAGCCAGGTGGGGCGCATTGCGCAAGATCGCCTTGCGCTCTCGCAGGGCCTCTCTCACGAGGCCGATATTCCCTTGTGCCAGATAGCGTACTCCGCCGTGGACCAGCTTGGTGGCGCGCGATGAAGTGCCCTTGGCGAAATCATCCCGTTCCACTAAAGCAACCGACAGACCGCGCACCGCAGCGTCCAGGGCAATGCCCAGGCCGGTGGCGCCGCCACCTACCACGAGTAGATCGAAGCGTTTCGTCTGCTTGAGCCGTTGCAGAGAATCGTGCCGGGACAGGCGCCCGTGGTCACTCTTCGTGCTATTCACCTGTTAATGTTCCTCTTCTCTGTTTTTTGCTGCCGCGGCTATTACCACGGATACGCTGTTCTCAGCACAGATGCGTGCGAGTTCACCTTCGGGGGGCTGATCGGTGACAAGAAAATCGAGTTCCGCAATATGGCCGACTCGTACCGGGGCGGAACGGGAAAACTTCATGGTATCCGCGACCAGGATGGTACGACGGCTGGCCGACATGATGGCGCGTGAGACGCTCACCTCACGGAAGTCATAGTCCAGCAGGGTGCCGTCGGTATCGATGCCGGATGCGCCCATGACCGCAAAATCGACCTTGAATCGACTGATGAACTCGATGGTGGCTTCGCCTACGATGCCGCCATCTGAGTGGCGTAGAACGCCGCCCGCAATGATCACTTCGATGTGAGGGTGTCCACGCAGCATCTGGGCGACATTCAGATTATTGGTAATTATCATCAGGCCTTTATGGCCGCTCAGTGCGTGTGCCACCGCTTCCGTGGTGGTGCCTATGTTGAGGAGCAGTGAGCAGTTGTTGGGTATGAGTTGCGCCGTACGCTCAGCGATCAGCCGTTTGGCTTGCGAAGAGATGTGCCTGCGGCTCTCATATTCCACATTCGTCACGCCGGCTGAGAACATGGCTCCGCCATGGAAGCGTTGCAACATGCCAAGATTGCAAAGCTCGTTCAAATCCTTACGGATAGTCTGTGGCGTGACATCAAGGCGTGTCACCAGCTCATCAACGACCACTCTTCCCGTTCGGCGAGCTAGTTTGATGATCTCGGATTGTCGGGGAGTCAGTGTTTGCATGGAAGGTCCTCATCCAAGTTCACTTGTGATTCGTTATGTTTCGTATTATTTCGTATTGCTGTTGATTTGAAAAGGCAATTTTCATAGATAATTTCTAAGTTGTCGTGGAAAACTACAGTGTTGACGACAATGTTAAAGTCAATAAGATATTAAATAACAAGAATAAACGTGGAAATTTATTGATATTCTAAATGTGTTCGCGATTTCGTCGGCGCGGAAGGAATATCTACATTCAATTAGTTACTAAAATTCATGATTTCGTTTGACATTCGATAATATTCGTTTAAATTTGGTTTTTGTCTAAAGCGAAAGAGCTTTTTAAGACAACAACTCAAACGAAGGAGGGGCATAATGCACAATACCCATAAGCTGGCCGCCACAGTGGCGCTGGCGACATCAACCCTGCTCTTCGGCGCCGCTCATGCCGATATGACCGCTGCTAAGAAGTGGATCGATAAAGAGTTTCAGCCCTCTTCACTGACCAAGGAGGATCAGGTGAAAGAGATGGAGTGGTTCATCCAGGCAGCCGCTCCGTTCAAAGGGATGGAGATCAATGTTCTATCCGAAACTATTCCTACTCACGAATATGAGTCCAAAGTTCTGACCAAGGCTTTCGAAGAGATCACCGGCATCAAGGTGAATCACCAGCTTCTTGGCGAAGGCGAAGTGGTACAGGCCGTACAGACCCAGATGCAGACCAAACGCAATCTGTACGATGCATATATCAATGACTCCGACCTGATCGGTACTCACTCACGCCTGCAACTGGCTGTCAATCTGAGCGACTGGATGAGTGGTGAGGGCAAGGCAGTGACCAATCCTAACCTCGATGTGGACGACTTTATCGGTAAGTCTTTCACCACCGGCCCCGACGGCAAGCTCTATCAACTCCCCGACCAGCAGTTCGCCAACCTGTATTGGTTTCGTAAGGACTGGTTTGACCGTCCAGAGCTGAAGAAACAGTTCAAGGCTAAGTATGGATATGAGTTGGGTGTGCCCGTTAACTGGTCGGCCTACGAGGATATCGCCAAGTTTTTCAGTGAGGATGTGAAGGAAATCGACGGTGTGCGGGTCTATGGTCACATGGACTACGGTAAGCGTGCCCCGGACCTGGGTTGGCGCATGACCGATGCCTGGCTCTCCATGGCCGGTGCTGGTTCCAAAGGACTGCCCAACGGTGTGCCGATCGATGAGTGGGGCATTCGTATGGAGGAAGGTTCCTGCAATCCCGCTGGTGCATCCGTGAGTCGCGGTGGCGGCACCAACGGCCCGGCCGCCGTCTACGCCATTCGCAAAT
>JASFJX010000197.1:0-6582 GCA_050119385.1 Candidatus Thiodiazotropha sp.
TGAAAGCAATCTATTTGTCGCCGGGTTGATTCAATAAGCCGGCTATCCTGTATCATGTATATTGCGTTACTATTCTCGCTCATCCGTGTAAATTCCTGGGATGCGTAGCCGATACACCTTGTAGTTCATTTTTTAGGTTCGTAATCATGTATGAACAGGTCTCTCATTCTCTGCTGAATCAGATACTCGATGAGATTAAGCCCGAGCTAAGGGAGCGCGATCTGCGCCACTTTTACACCCGGCTTGGCGCCAATTTCTATGTCATACATCAGCTGTTTCACTTTCTTTACGGTAAGCGCGAGGACTTCAAGGAGCAGATGATACAGCTGGTGGAGGTGATGGCGACACGCTATATCCAGCGCCATATCTCACTCAAGCAACTCGATAGCGAAAGGGAGAAGAATCACAATTGGTTCCTGAGTCAGGAGTGGGTCGGCATGGCGCTCTATGCCAACGGTTTTGCCGGTGACCTACTGGGTGTCGAGAAGAAGTTATCCTATCTTCAGGAGTTGGGTATCAATATGCTGCATGTCATGCCGATCATGGTCTGCCCGGTCGGGGCAAGTGACGGCGGTTATGCGGTGAGCGATTTTCGAAATGTGGATCCCCGGTTCGGCAACCTGGATGCCATCAACACCCTGTCCACATCCGCCCGCAAACGCGGCATGCTGTTGATCCTGGATATGGTGCTCAACCATACCTCGGATGAGCATGAGTGGGTGCAGCGGGCGCGGGCGGGGGAAAAGAAATATCAGGACTATTTCTACGTCTTCGATAATCGTGACGTGCCGGATATGTTCGAAGAGACCATGCCGGAGATCTTTCCCGAAACCTCGCCAGGTAACTTTACATGGGATGAGAACATGGAGAAGTGGGTGATGACCGTCTTCAACCACTACCAGTGGGATCTCAACTACAGTAATCCGGCGGTGTTTATCGAGATGCTCGATAACAATCTGTTCTGGGCCAATCAGGGAGCGGATATCCTGCGCCTCGACGCGGTGGCCTTTCTTTGGAAGAAGATAGGCACCAGTTGTCAGAATGAGCGCGAGGCCCATCTGATCCTTCAACTGATGAAGGATTGTTGCCAGGTTACCGCCCCGGGTGTGTTGTTCATCGCCGAGGCGATCGTTGCGCCGGTGGAGATCACCAAGTATTTCGGCGAGGATGCGGTAATCGCCAAGGAGTGTGAAATCGCCTATAACGCCACCTTCATGGCCCTGTTATGGGATGCCGTGGCCACCAAGAATACGCAACTGCTCTGGCGCAGTATTCAGAGCCTGCCCACCAAACTGGATCGCGCCACCTGGCTCAACTATCTGCGCTGTCATGACGATATCGGGCTCGGTTTCGATGATGCCGATATTGTTCGCGCCGGCTACCAGCCGGGGCCCCATCGCCAATTTCTGGTTGACTATTACACAGGGCGATATGCCGATTCCCCGGCTCGGGGGGCGCCGTTCGCGGTCAATGACAAGACCGGGGATGCGAGAATATCCGGCTCACTGGCCTCCCTGGTGGGCCTTGAAAGTGCAATCGAATCAAACGACGATGAGGCAATCGAGCGCTCGGTGAAGGTCATCTTGCTGATGCACAGTCTGATATGCTCCTTTGGTGGTATACCCCTGTTCTACTACGGTGACGAGATCGGTACGCTCAATGATCGCAGTTTCCTCGAGGATGAGATTAAAGCGATGGACAATCGCTGGTTGCACAGGCCTCGAATCG
This sequence comes from Candidatus Thiodiazotropha sp., assembly GCA_050119385.1. Taxonomy (GTDB): domain Bacteria; phylum Pseudomonadota; class Gammaproteobacteria; order Chromatiales; family Chromatiaceae; genus Thiodiazotropha. The sequence continues at coordinate 1,729 of JASFJX010000197.1, forward strand.
ATTGGGAGAAAGCAGAACGCCGCCATCAGCATGGCACCCCGGAGCAGCAGATCTTCGATGGTCTGAAGAAGATGATTGCCGCACGCAAGGGGATTCCTGCATTTGCCGACTTCAACAATCGTGAGTTGATCGATGTGGAGAATCCCCATCTGTTCGTATTTTTACGCAGCGACCCGTTTGTACCCCTGGGATCGGTCTTGGTGGTGTGCAACTTCGATGATTCACCCCAATATATGGAGCTCTCCGCATTGGGCAATAGGGGCATGTTCGAGTATGGCAATCTGAGGGATATCTACTCGGGTGAATCCCCCAGCCTGTTCAAAGACCAACTGGTGGTGCCACCGTATCACTTCTATTGGCTGACGGATGAGCGGCCGGATGGGGGCTTTTGATACCAACCGTTCGAATAAGATAAACAGACTAACCAGGCCATAGGTGTTAATACTTATGGCCTGGTTAGTCTTTAGATCAAGCTTGATCGATTTGTGAGATTTCCGTGAACATTCCGTCAACAGTCTATGATGAAATCAGGATTGATTACTGAAAGGTAGACTGAATCTCATGCAACGAAAGGTTCTGATCGTTGAAGACGAGCCCGATATCGCTCATCTGATACAGACACACTTGAACGATATCGGCTGTGAAGCCGATATCGCCGGCAATGGTGCGGCGGCGATGAATCTATTCAACAAGGGTGGTTATCAATTGGTGGTGCTCGACCTGATGTTGCCGGACACGGATGGTCTCACCCTCTGCCGCAATATGCGAGCTGAAGGTGACTATGTGGCGATTTTGATGTTGACCGCTAAATCCACCGAACTCGATCGGGTAGTGGGGTTGGAGATAGGGGCGGACGACTATCTCACCAAACCCTTCAGTGTTCCGGAACTGTTGGCCCGGATAAAGGCCCTGTTCCGCCGCATTGAGGCACTCCAACGCAGTGAGGATGCAGGTGCTAAACCGGAGGTCATCGAGCGTGGCGAGCTATCGCTGGACGTGGAAAAACGCAGTGTGAAGATCGATGGCAAACCGGTTGAGTTAACAGCCAAGGAGTTCGATCTGCTGCTCTTTTTCTCCCGCCACCCGGGGCGTGTCTTCAGCCGCGTACAGTTATTGGACAAGGTGTGGGGATACAACCACGACGGTTACGAACATACCGTCAACTCCCATATCAACAGACTGCGCTCGAAGATCGAAGCCGATCCTGCCGATCCGCGTTATGTACTCACAGTCTGGGGAGTCGGGTATAAATTCAATGAGGAACTGGAAGCGTGAGCGCTCTACGGCATGCCGCCTCTCAAAATCTATTGCGCAAAAGCCTCGGTTAAATGTTTCGAACTCTCTATGCCCGATTGTCTCTTGCGCTGATCGGTCTCTTCCTGGTCACCGGGTTGCTCTATACGCTGATTACAGCTGCAACTACAGAACGCTATCTGCAGGAGATCACCCAGCACTTCAACCGTGACCTGGCCGCGAGAATCGTGGCCGACCGGGGTTTGGTTATCGATGGTGAAATGGATGACCAGGCACTGAAAAAGACCTTCAGCGCTTATATGGACATCAATCCCAGTATCGAGATCTACCTGCTCGACAGGGAGGGCAAGATCCTTGCGTTCTCCGCCAATCCCGGCAAGGTGAAGCGCAAGCGTGTGGATCTGCAACCGATCCATGCCTTCATGCGCGGGGAAGGCTTTCCGTTGCTCGGTGATGACCCCCGCTCCCACGAACGCCGCAAGGCCTTCTCGGTGACGCCGGTGCCTGCCGGCGACATGCCGGCAGGGTATCTCTATGTCGTGTTACGGGGAGAGCAGTATGACAATGCGCAACAGGCGGTACAGGAGAGCTATGCCCTGCGCTACAGCGCCAGCGCCGTGGCGGTGAGCCTGGGTTTCGGACTTCTCACTGGTCTACTGCTGTTTCATTGGCTGACCCGGCGTGTGCAGCGCCTCTCCCGGGTCATGTCCTCGTTTCAACAGAGCAATTTCACTCAGCATGAGCCGTTTACCAAGACCGAATCAGGCCCCGGCGGCGATGAAGTGGATCGCCTGGGTGCCACCTTCGACGAGATGGCGGCCCGCATCATCGATCAGTGGGGGCAGCTTAAACAGCAGGATCGTCTGCGCCGGGAGTTGGTGGCCCAGGTCTCCCACGACCTGCGCACCCCCCTTGCCGCGCTGCATGGTTACCTTGAGACAGTCAACATGAAAGGCGAGGGTCTCAATGAATCCTGCAAAGATCAATACCTGGCCATCGCACTCAACCAGAGCGAACGCTTGAAGCGCATGGTGGAGGACCTGTTTGAATTGGCCAGCCTGGATGCCCGAGACACCCGGCCTGTCTGCGAGCCTATGCCCCTGGCGGAGCTGGTACAGGATGTGATCCAGAAGTTCCAACTCCAGGCCCAGCAGGCAGCTGTCACCCTGGCTTGGCAGATCCCTGAAACTCCACCCTTCGTAAATGCCGATTTTGCCCTCACCGAACGGATTCTCGACAACCTCATCGCCAACGCCCTGGATCATGTGGAGGAGGGGGGCAGTGTCTCACTGCAGATCGCCAAGCAGGACCAGCAGGCAGTGGTCAGCGTAACCGACAGCGGCAGCGGCATCAGCGAGGATGATTTGCCCCATATCTTCGATCCTTTTTACAAAAAACGCCGAGCAGACAAAGAGAGCGGCCATGTGGGGTTGGGACTGGCTATCGCGCAACGTATGGTTGAGCTTCAGGGTGGATCTATAACCGCGGCTAATTGTGACGGTGGCGGGGCTTGTTTTAGTTTTACCCTGCCGCTTGTTCAGAATAGTTAGTATTTTAAACTGACTATAACAAGCACCGTTCATATTACGGTGCTCGGGTTAGCGTAACCTGATAGATACTGATTATCGTATTGATTTATTGCAAATATAAGTGATATATAAGGTATCTCGTTAATACATTGTTTTTCCTCGGCTGTATCCACATCATACTGCAACATGGAGGTGTCAGTTATGTCAGAGACTAGGAAAATTATATTTTCATTTGATGATGGGCCTGCCCCAGAGAGCGTTCTCAATAACATATTAATGGTGTTGCAAAAAAATGGCATCAAGGCCGAATTTTATGTGCTTGGCAGTGAGGTGCAAAAATATCCGTCGGCCGCAAAATCAATCACGGACAGGGGGCATAAAATCCAAAATCATTCTTGGAGTCACGCCGATCTGGCGGAGGCCAGCGAGGATAAAGTTCAATCAGAACTCGAGCGAACACAGAAAGTGATAAAAGAGGTGACTGGCGCTAAGGCAACAAAAGTACGTCCACCCTATGGTGCAGGCGGATGGCCAAAGAAACATGACCCTGAACTCGCAAAAGTCGCAAGAAATCTATCGTTGACTATTCATAATTGGGATATAGATACTGAAGATTGGAAAAAACCGCGAGGTATCGGAGTCGTAAAAATCGAAAAACTCAAAAAACAATTCAATCAAAAGCGAGGTAAACCTAGACTCAATGTCCTGATGCATGTGCAACAGGAAACTGCGCGGGACCTGCCTGGATTTATACAGTACTTGAAAGAGTCCGGTTTCACTTTTTCCGTACCATCGAACTGAACCGCCAGCATGAAGGAATATTGCGCCATGGTTTATCGTGTTCCACGCATATTGTTTGTCACCGTCATATTGGTTGGATGTTCCCTTGGTTTATTGCCAATAGAAAATGCAGGTGAACACTATAGGCAACACAGAGACTTTGCGAGCCTTGAAACTATATACAATGGTTTTTACAAGGGTATGGGGCGTATGGAAGTTGAGCGCCTGTTAGGAGAACCGGATTATTCACCTATAGATGGACAATACTATTATTCATCGGATCGATCCGTCTATTCGGATGATCAAGCCAAGGACGTTAATCTGGGTCTGGTTGTCGATTATCGAGATGTGAATGGTGAGATTACAGAAAGGCTCCATGAATTCTGGTTAGGGCCAATAGGTGAATAATACTAACCAGGCCATAAGTATCCCGACACTCAGGGCTACAAGAATGGCTCAGATCTAGGCACACCCCAAGGGCACTTCCGTTGGGCGCGGCTCACAGGTAATGGCTAGCCCTTGTCAAGAGTCGCAACACCGAGCTGAGCCATTCTTGTAGCCCCTAACCTTTTGATATTTATAACAGTGTAGTGGCCAGTCATTTTGGCCATAAAAAGTCCGTGATGCAATTGTGACAACTCCGTGACCCCCTCCGGATCACCCCTCCCTATACTGTGCCCCACAAGCATACAGGTTTACTGGGTGCAAATGCAGATTCCCCCGTTTTCCCCCCGTCTATTGCGGTGAATCTCAGCTTAGAATGCCTGTCAGATGTCCTACGCGGTCCCGGGATCTGGGATTCGCACGAATGAGGAGTGGCGAGATGAAGCGAAGAAGTGTTATTAAGCTGCTGGGTGTGGCGGCGTTGGTGCCGGTTATCGGCCGGTCGGTGTTAGCCAGACAGGATGATGAAACCATGCAGAACGATAAACTAGATTTGACCGAGGCCCAGTGGCGGGAGCGCTTGACTCCTGAGCAGTATCATATCCTGCGGGAGGAGGGTACCGAGCGGGCGGGTAGCAGCCCACTGCTGGCGGAGAAACGTGAGGGTGTCTATGCCTGTGTTGGATGCGGCAATCACCTGTTCGATTCGTCGACCAAGTACGAGAGCGGGACCGGATGGCCGAGTTTTTACGATCACCTCCCCGGCGCCTTGGAAACCAAGAAGGATTACAAATTGATCTGGCCGCGCACCGAGTACCATTGCGCCCGCTGCGGCGGTCATCATGGGCATGTCTTCGATGACGGGCCGGAGCCTACCGGGCTTCGTTACTGCAACAACGGTATTGCG
>JASFJX010000198.1:0-6579 GCA_050119385.1 Candidatus Thiodiazotropha sp.
ATATAACCACGAATTCAACATGTGTTTTCTGATTCGTGACAGGTAAAGACAGATGTTTATGACTGCATTTGTAGGGCGAGGTTTATGCATAAAAGAAAAATGGAAGACAAAAATTGTCAGAATAATACGAAAATAAATAATTAACTTATTTAAGCCGTGTAAACTTCGTCTGACCTCAGTCGATAAATTGTGCATCTTTTTATAAAAAAAGTTATGCATACATGTCAGCACAAGACTCCGCTTATGCCATACCGAGGACTTCTTCAAACTCCGATGTAACAGGAGTAGAGGGTGTGGCTGCGCGCTCGGTAAGAAATGCTGCTCTGCCGAAACTTTCACAGGAAATAGCAGACACCTGGATGGCTTGGCAGTGCAGGATGGTGGCCGGCATAATCCGGGGTGCACTCTATCTGACGACAGACCTTAATCAATCAGAGCAAGCCTCGGTGGTCTGGCCCAACCATGGAGAAGGATTGTTACAGCTTGGCGAAGCTGCCAAGAACGCGCTCAATGCAGGCCGTGGTTTATTGCATTTAAAACAGTCGTATGGACCGGGTTTGCAACGTACCTGCGATATCATCGCCACACCTATCCTGGTTGGCGGTGAGCCGCTGGCGGTGGTTGCGGTAATGATCTCCACCCGCGCTGAATCCCAACAGCATGCTGTTATGCAACTGCTGCAGTGGGGAGGCGTGTGGCTGGAGACTTTGGTCGGTCAAAAATCATTGTCGCAGCAGGAGGCAAGCAATTACATCCTCAAATTAATGTCAGCGATACATGGTCATGACAATGTTCGCACTGCCGCTATGGAGACGGTCAATCAATTGGCTGATCGCTTGAATTGCGAGCGGGTAAGCCTCGGGTTCAGACGCGGATTGACGGTGCAAATGGAGGTGCTCTCGCACCTTGCCAGCTTTGACGCTCGTAGCCAACTGGCGCGGCGGATAGAAGCCGCGATGGAAGAGGCGCTGGATCAGAACTCGACCCTGGTTTATCCCTTACCTTCGCAAGGCCGGGCAACATCTGTCTGCCGCGCCCATCACGAACTGCTCAGTCAGCATGCCGCGGGTTCTGTCTGCACCTTGCCACTGCCAGGCAGGTCAGGGCAGATTGGCGCACTCACCCTTGAGCGAAACAGCAACGAACCGATCTTCGATCAGAAAACGGTTGCCTGGTGTGAAACCCTGAGTCGTATTCTCGGTCCTGCCCTGGAACTCAAACAAAGGGAAGAACGTCCTTTCTGGTTGAAGGCAGCCGAGGCCTTGCGTGATTTCACCAGATCGATACTCGGTCCGTCACGTCTGAAATTGAAACTTGGCCTTGTCGCTGTCGGCATTATGGGAGCCCTGGTCGGTGTGGCTGAGGGGGACTATCGGGTAACCGCGCCCGCCACCATTGAAGGCGAGGTCAGACAGTTGTTGGTTGCGCCACAAGCGGGATACGTGAAAGACGCGATGGTGCGAGCGGGGGATTTGGTCAGCAGGGATCAACTGATCGCTACCCTGGACGATCGGCAACTGTCACTTGAACATCAGAAATGGCAGGGTGAAAGAAACAAGGTCGATAAAGAGTATCAGGACGCGTTGGCAAAACGCGACCGGGTGCAACTCAGCATACTCTCTGCGCGTCTGGAGCAGGTCAATGCGGAACTGCGTCTGGTCGAAGAAAAACTGGCTCGCACCCAGCTTCGTGCGCCCTTCGAAGGGGTCGTTGTGAACGGCGATCTAAGTCAGTCTCTTGGTGCGCCGGTTGAGAGAGGCCAAATCCTCTTCGAAATCGCACCCCTGGACAGTTATCGAGTTGTGCTGGAGGTGGATGAACACGACATGCAGGGCATCACCACAGGCAAATCCGGACATCTGGTCATCGCAGCCTTACCGCAAACGACTTTTTCCCTCACGGTTGAGAAGGTTGTACCGGTTGCCGTTGCCGATGCGGGGCGCAACTTTTTCCGTGTCGAGGCCAGCCTGGATGAGCCATTAAACATCTTGCGACCCGGTATGCAGGGCGTGGGTAAGATTGAAATGGGCCGCAGTAGCCTGCTCTGGATTTGGACCCATAGCCTGATCAATCGACTGCGCTTATGGGCCTGGTCCTTAGGCCTCTGAGGAGTCAGCATGCAGAATCCGAACTGGGAACAGATCGCTGGATTACGGCCGCAATTACGCCAGCATGTTGAAACCTATCCCCAGGACTATCGGGGTGAACGCTGGTATGTATTGAGGGACCAGTCCAGTGGACGTCACATGCGTTTCAATGCCATTGCCTATGATTTCATCGCGAGTCTGGACGGGGATCGGAGTGTGCACGAGATTTGGCAACGGATCTCGCAGGAATCGCAAGGGCAGGGGGTTAGCCAAGATGACATCCTGCTGATCCTCTCACAGTTGTTCGCCATTGGTGTTTTGCGCAGTGGATTGCCGGTAGACGCCCGGGAGTTGTTCAAACGTCACCAGCAGGCACGGCGTTTGCGCCAGAAAAGCGCGCTGATGAATCCCCTGGCGATCAGGCTTCCCTTGATCGATCCCGATAAACTCCTGAATCATCTGTTGCCCTGGGTGCGCAGGATATTCAGTCGTACCGGCTTGGTGATCTGGTGCGTGCTGGTGGGCCTGGCCGGACTTTTGGCACTGGCCAATTTTCCGGCGCTCGCTGCCGCTGCGAGCAGTGACATTCTCTCCCCTGCCAATCTCGTACTCATGGTGTCGGTATTCATATTCATTAAAGCCGTACACGAGTTTGCCCATACCTTGATGGTGAAGCTATGGGGGGGTGAGGTGCATGAGATGGGCATCACCCTGCTCGTGCTGGTGCCCGTACCTTATGTGGACGCCTCCGCCGCCTGGGCGTTTCGGGACAAGTACAAACGGGCGTTGGTCGGGGCGGTGGGGATCATGGCGGAGTTGTTCATCGCCGCCCTGGCCCTGTTCTTGTGGCTGGCAGTGGAGCCCGGTCTGGTGCGCGATGCGGCCTTCAATGCGATGTTGATTGGCAGTGTCTCAACCCTGTTGTTCAACGCCAATCCTCTGTTGCGCTTCGATGGTTATTACGTACTGCAGGATCTGTTTGAGATCCCCAATCTCTACAGCCGAGCGGGTCGCTATTACCTCTACCTGATACAACGTTATCTGTTTGGCATCGATCAAGTCTCTTCGCCTGTCTGCGCTGCCGGCGAAAGGGGCTGGTTTATCATCTACGGTGCTTCCGCTTTTATCTATCGCCTCTTTATCATGGTGATAATCGCGCTGTTCTTGGCGGAGAAGTATCTGTTTCTGGGCGTGGCGTTGGCTCTCTGGTCGATCTTTATGCAATTGCTTATGCCATTGTATCGGGGTTTGCATTTTCTCTTTTCAAATCCACGACTCACGGGGCGCCGCTCACGGGCGGGCCTCATATCGACATTGGTTGTCACTGGTTTTGCCGCGCTGTTGTGGCTGATACCGGTCTCCCTCACGACCCATTCGGAGGGGGTGATCTGGGTGCCGGAACAAGCCCAGATCTTTACCGAAACCGAAGGCTTCGTAAGTGAACTGCTCAAGGAGTCCGGCAGCCGGATCAAGCCGGGTGAGCTGATAATGCGCTTGCGTGAAACTACCCTTGAAGCGCGTATCGAGGTGCTGGAGGCGCGCTACCGGGAACTCGGTGTGATGAAAACGGCGGATCTACTCAATCATCGTGTCCAGTCCGGCATCGTGGCCGAAGAGATGGAGACCGTTCGCGGCGAACTGGAGATGCTGCGCGCGCAGGTGTCCGCCTTCGAAGTGCGCAGTAAAGTCGAGGGTGTCCTGGTGCTGCCGCATGAACAGACATTGCGGGGGCGATACCTGCACAAGGGTGAGTTGATTGGTTATGTGATCAGCCCGGAGAGAATGATCGTCAGGGCGGTGGTGCCCCAATCCGATATTGGCCTCCTGCGCCGGCAGTTGTCCGGGGTCGAATTACGCCTGGCCGAACAGCTGGGCGAAAGCTTGGAGTCACGGATCCTGCGTGAAACTCCCGCGGCAAGCACGAATCTGCCCAGCCGGGCCCTTGGTGCTGCCGGTGGGGGAGTGATCGCGGTCAGGCAGAGTGATGATTCCGGTGAAACAGCAAGGGAGAAGGTCTTTCAGATAGACCTGGCGTTACCGCAAGGGTTGACCGTCGCTGGTTTGGGTGAGCGCGTTTATGTCAGATTCGACCATGGTGACGAACCACTGGCCCGCCAATGGCTGCGAAGTGGACGCCAGCTCCTGTTGAGTCGCATTTCATTATGAAACAGAGAGCATTTCCTATGGCCCTACTGACTGCCTTTAGCGTTTTCGTTTTTGAACTGATATTTCCGTCAAATCTACATACTTGATGATGAACGATGAACATACCTTTTACTGAAACCAATAAATTGAAATTTCTCAGATTCGGTCTGAGTGCAGTTTGTTTGAGTATGGCTGTTGTCCTGGAAGCGTTGTCGGCTGATTCAACCAATGATACGACTCCCTTCCCAGAGCTGGACTGTGTCATTGAACCCAGTGAGATCGTCGATGTGGGCAGCGCGGTGCCAGGGGTGGTTGAATCCATCCTGGTCGATCGTAGCGATCTGGTCAAGCAGGGGGCGGTGCTGGCACATCTGGAATCCAGCATAGAGCAGGCGACTCTGGACCTGGCGAAGGTTCGTGCCCAATTGAATACAGCGATTGAACTGCGTCAGGAGAATGCGGCCTTCGGCTATCTGACACAGAAGCGCAATCAGGCTTTGCTGCATAAGGCCGCCATTTCCATGCAGGACATGGATCAATTGAAGACCGAGACACGGATTGCGGAACTACAGGTCAGACAGGAGAAGGAAAACAAGCGTATCGCCGCGCTTGAGTTTCTCCGGGCACAGGCATTGCTCGATCAGCGTACCATCCACAGTCCGGTGGATGGGGTAGTGATGGAACGCTTCAAATCTGTCGGTGAGTACGTTGAAAACGAACCCTTGCTGCGTGTTGCACGGCTCAATCCACTCTACGTGGAGGTGATTGTACCGGTCGCATACCTCGGTCAGGTCAAGCAGGGTATGCAAGCGCAAGTGCATACTCGTCTACCCGACCCAACAGAGTACCTGGCCACCGTAGAGCGTGTGGATCAAGTGGCGGATGCCGCCAGTGGCACCTTTGGCGTACGTCTCAGCCTGGCAAATCCTGACTATCAGATACCCGCCGGACTGCGCTGCAAGTTAGATTTTTTTATTGAGGAGCAGCTACAACAAGCTGCTGAATCACGAGGCGGTAGTCACTCAACTCCTACGAAACAGGCGGAATCGGAAGTAGTGCCGGCGTCGCTGAACTCCCCAACCCTGGCAAATTCAATGGGATGTTATCGTGTAGGTCCAATCAAGGAAGAAGCCCAGGCGCAACAACTTTTCGATAATCTGAAGAGTAGGACTGACGATCTGGCCATCCATGGGGAGACAGTCAATCAGAAAACTCGCTATCTTGTGTTGGCGCCACCTACCTCTGATCGAGAAGCCAGACACGCCCTGGAGGCCCAATTGCAGGCAGCCGGTATCACGCACCGTTATGTGATTCTTCGCGGTAAGTACAAGGGGCGAATATCTCTAGGTTATTACCGCAACAACAAGATCGCAACGCGCCGGCAACAACAGCTCAACAAAATAGGCGTTGATGTGGAACTTGTTTCGCATTCCACTGCAACGACCCAGTATTGGTTGGAACTGAGTCTTGACGAAACCGACCCTGCTCTGCAGAGAGCCAATGAGCTAAGCGCTTTGCTGCCATCTTATGCAACCTTGGAAACGATGAACTGCCTTCCGCGCATGGCCACTCGTTGACCCTGTGCGATTCGTCCGGCGATGAAGGCTGAAAGCTATCCATAGACTGAGAAAAGAATCGAGACGACCGCCATGAGTATAAAAAAGGAGCAGAAAAAGCGTTCGAAGGCGATTATCGAAGCGCTCGAGCCGCGCATACTGTTTTCTGCGGACATGCTGGGCGGGTTGGTGGACGGCAACGTACCCGATGATCCGCTTGCCGGGCTGCTGGAAGACAGCGCAATCCTCATTGATTCCAGTCGCAGTAGTGACAATCAGGCCCAGGAGCCGATGGGCGCAACGCCAGATCGGCAACAGGACCAGCAACAGGAGACAGCCGATCCGCTTCTTATCCCCAGCACTGAAAATGAAACAGAGATCCAGACCTATGAACTCCTGGTAGTGGATACCGCCACGCCGGATTATCAGCAGCTCATCGACAGTCTGGTCGAGGATACCAGCCGTCGATTCGAGCTGTTGTTGATCGAAAAAGACGACAACGGTCTGCAGCTTATCACCGAGAAACTGCAGGATCTGCCAAGTGTGGATTCCATCCACCTGATCAGCCATGGCAGCGCTGGGACGATCCAGCTTGGCAATGAGACAGTCGATTTGGCTGCATTGCAGGACTATCCGGCACTTTTCAATATCTGGGGCGAAGCGCTTAGCCATGACGGCGACATCCTCATCTATGGCTGCGACGTCGCCTCAACCGCCGATGGTAAGGCGTTGATCGAGGCCTTGGCGGAAGTCACACAGGCTGATGTCGCGGCTTCTGATGACCTCACCGG
>JASFJX010000199.1:0-6577 GCA_050119385.1 Candidatus Thiodiazotropha sp.
CTTTTGGTGCGTCATCCACAGCTAGCGTTCGGTGCTTGCCCTCTTTTTCTGTACCGTCGTGATCATAGATCTGCCAGTGACCCTCGGTCATGAAATACTGACAAACGAAAAGGGCTTCGCCTTTGAGGACACCCACGCGCCAATCGAAGGGAGTGTAGACGTAAGCCTGTCCGAGCAGGAGTTCGGAGGCCTTGAACAAGCGCCGCGCCACCTGTTCGAGTTGATGCCGATCCTCAACCTTATAGACCCCCAGTGAGAAGGAGCCGTCCGGCACCTTGAGTACGATGGGATAGCCGAGTTGTCGCTCCAGCTGGTCCAATCCGTTGGCGCGCACCACAACGGTTTGGGGAGTGGCGACACGGTTACGCTTCAACAGCTCGGCCAAATAGATCTTGTTGGTGCAGCGCAAGATAGAGTCGGGGTCATCGATGACCACCAAGCCTTCAGAGGCCGCCTTGCGTGAAAAGCGATAGGTGTGGTGGTTGATGGAGGTGGTCTCGCGGATGAACAGGGCGTCGAACTCCAGCAGGCGGCTGAAGTCGCGTGGGATGATCATTTCGGCATCGAGTCCATGGCGCTTCGCGGCACGCACAAAGCGGCTCAACGCCTTGGGATTCGAGGGGGGCATTTTCTCCTCCGGGTTGTGGAGGATAGCCAGGCTATAGCGTCCCGGGCGCTTCTGGCGCGAGGTGCGCCAGCGTCGGCTCAGGTAACCTTGCAGCGCTTCGCCGAAATCATCTTCCTGGTCGGCATTCAGGTCCTGCAGGCCGATGGCGCGGATTGAGGTAATACGCCACACACCCCGCTTCTCGAAGCCGACCCGCATCAGCGGCGCGCGAAACAGCTCGAAGAGTTCCCGGCCAAAGACCTGCAGGTCGTGGACCGGCGATTGGCCGAACATAAAGATGACGTTAAAGGAGGTGGTCTCCAGGTCGCGATGGCGACGGCGCATAATCCGCTCCACGCGTTTATCGAGGTCTTCGGTCTCAAGGGAGTAGAGCGACTTGCGGCTCAAATCGCGCAGGGTGCGCACCGAAGGAATCACCTTGTGGCCCCGGGCCTCCGCCAACAGTGAACAGTAGTACCCCTCGCCCAGGTATTTGCTGGCGCGACAGAGGTTGACGATGCGCAGATCCTTTTTTTGCTGCCAGTCGGGGTTGGTCAAATAATCGGCGGCTGTCGTCACCGGACAGAGGTCGAGGAGTCTGCTTCCATGCTGGGGGCGGTCTACGAGTAGGAGATGTTCAGGCATGGCGGTTCGATTCCGTATCAGTATCGTTGTAGAGCACCACCATCGCCTGCAGTCCAACCCGGCCGTAGCGGGCCATGGACTCGAACTTCTCTTTCAGAATCGGCATATTGATGGAGTCGATGGGCGTCTCGCCCTCTTCGCGGTCCACGAAGGGGTCGTTGACATAGATGAAGCTATCGTCGGACCCTGTCACAACCACCCAGTGGGGCACTTTAGCCTTATAGATCTGCCAGGAACTGATCAACACCAACGGGATGCCGCCACGCCCGAGACAGGCCTCGATCTCGGCGCTGCTGACACCGCTTTCGTAAATCGGTATGTTGAAGGCGTTGAGCTCTTGATGCATGTCTTCCTGGACCAGCCGCATTACCTCCTTCTTCTGCTCGCTGCGCACCGAGTCCACCAGGTGGATACCCTCGCCACTGACATAGACTTCGGTGCGGAAATGGCGATTGAGTGCCGCTAGAGCCAGACCGTAGGGACCGCAACCACCATGTCCGGAGGTCATAAAGATTGTCGTAGCCTCACGCCACAGCCGAAGTTCGAGCTGCCGGTTCATCTCCAGACCGGGGCTCAGGGCCTTCATAGCCATCATCAGGGAGGCTGCGCCGCAGGTGAACTCCAGGCTTTGCTCATAGAAAGGGACCGGCCTCAGCTTGGGATGCAGATCGGGGGCCAGGGACTTTTCAAGCCGCAGGGCGTCCATCCGGTCGTGGTAGTAGGCGGCCACCTCGCCCAGGCGGCGATAGCCCAGGCTCTGATAGAGGCGCATAGCCCCGGGATTGTCCTTGCGCACCTCCAAGCGCAGGTAAGCGCGGTGGTGTGCCCAGGCCTCGGCCTCCGCCGCCTTCATCAAACAGCGGCCCAGACCCTGTTCCCGGACCTCTTTGTCAACCGCGATGGAGTAGAGCCGCGCCACCGAGGTGGCGCGGGAAAAGAGCAGCACCACATCGCCGAGCAGCCTCTCCCCTTGTCCGGTGACCAGGATGGCGGCGTGCCCCTTGGTTAAAAGATAGCGGAATTGCCTGCGTGAGATGCGATCATTGTCAAAACACTGTTCTTCCAGCCCTACCAGGGCATCCAGGTCGTCGAGTCCGGCCTGGCGCACAGGGCAACCGAAATCGCTGTTTACTGTACTCAAGTCAGTGCCTGAAAAAGCGTTCATAAAGGGTGAGCACGATTTCCGCTATTAACCCCGGCAATGGAGGAACCACGGGAGAGGATATGTATCTGGTTCAAGTGACGCAGCTCTATTCCCTGCCCGACCTGGAGAGCGTTAAAGGTGGTGAATGACGACGGCATGAGAGTACCTCTTTCATTGGTAGAAATCACCGCCTCAGGTGCCGCCATGGTTAACATGTATGACAGGACTATCGCTGACTTGGCAGCCTAATAATGCACCTGGATGATACCGTTTCGCAATAGCGATTATTGCCTGATTAGGGTAAATCCATCCGTCCCTAAAAATGCGTCAATTGGACCATTTGCAGCATGCAAAAGAGCCGCTTCTAAGAAGACTCTCAGGGAGACTGCAATTACACAGAAGAGGGATTGATCTACCACCCCCCGAATGGCCTGAGGTTGGTTTTGTTATCTGAAAGAAAGGTGATTTCGCGGCTCTGGCACTATACTGAACAAAGAGCTGGCTTTTGACAAAACGACAAGCGAGGCGTTGCTGAATCTGGCGAATCTGTGTAATCGCGCAGACAACTTGATCGATAGCACACGGAAATCGATGCAGGCTTTGAGCGAAAAGATGACTCTTGACGAAAAAGAGCACATTGAACGGGGGCTTCAGAAACTGGCGTCGGCGAGGAGGCGATCAAGGAGCGTACCCAGGATGGCTGAATGCATATATCACTAAAAAACCAATTGCCAAAGCAAAATACAACAGCGGTTCAAGGCTCATCACGCAGGATATATGTACTTATATTCATCTTGCTTACGCTGGGCGTCTCCGCCTTATTTTTCCGTTTTAGTTATTACAACCCCTCCGAACCCGGAGCCGGCGATACGATATGGCGACTGACTATTCAAGTTATATTCGATGCGCCGGAAGAGCCTGTAACCCTTAGAGTTTCACAGCCCTTGGATACCCAATACGCGAGGGTGGTCGCACAAAAATTCTACCATCCCGACATGAGAATACGTCGCGCAAGCGCAATAGAAGACACCCGGAAAGAGATCCTGATACGCACAAACCGCCCCGGACTGGCCGAACTAAAGGCTGAATATATCGTACAGGTGACGCAGGAGCGATCCTGGAAAAGCGCATCAGCAAAGGCTGTAACCCTGAGTGCAGATATGCGTGAAAAGCTACTGCAAGCGGAAGATGGGGGCAACAACAAGGAGATCCTCTCTATTCTTTTTCACATGACCCGGGGCGGTATTGATAAATCTGAGTTACTGAATCGCATTTTCAGGTACGCACATGAAAAAATCGTCGACGATCCTAGCGGGCGCAATAATGACATACCAAGCGTATTGACAACAAAACGGGCAAGCGTGCTCGGTCGCGCACGACTGATGGTCGCACTTTGTCGTGCGGCTAACTTTCCCTCAAGGCTGGTTGCCGGATTCATTCTCAAGGAGCATCTAAACCCCCCGCCACATTTCTGGATTGAGGTATTTCATGACGATAAATGGCAACCCTATGGCCCAACAAACGGCCATACAATGGAACTGCCGGTTAATTACCTTCCGTTAAAGCGGGATGACAGTGACATCATCAAATATCCCGATACGCTAAAACCTACGATCTTCTACCGAATAGAGATCGATACCGATCATCGTGATTTACTTAAGACGGATAGCAGGGGTTTATTGGACATTGTTAATTTCATGCGACTGCCACTCACTACCCGCAGCGTCCTCGCCATACTTCTTTTGCTACCGCTTGGCGTGCTGGTTAACACCTTTTTCAGGCATGTAATCGGCGTTCGCACCTTCGGCGTCGTTTCCCCAGCGCTAATGGCTTTGTCGGTGATTCATGCAGGTTGGACTGCCGCGCTGATTCTTGCGACTATCGTTGCTGCAATAGGATTGACGGGACGCTCCATCGTGCCTGGGAAACCCGAACAATTACCTCGCTTTACCATGATGATCACCTTAGTGTCTTTAAGTATGCTGCTTAGCATTTCAGTCATGGACTTTCTTCAGATAGAGCCAGAGGGTGAGACGGCTTTACTGCCGGTTGTTGTAATGACCATGCTGGTTGATCGCGTATATACCGTTACGGATGAGTCGGGGGTGCGAGTTGCGATGACTCGCCTGTTCTGGTCTTTTATCGTCGGGCTCATATGCTATTTTATTCTACAGATGGAATTGCTGGGTCATTATCTGTTGCAATATCCGGAATTGCATTTTGGCACGCTGGCATTGGCCCTTCTGCTTGGCAGTTACAAAGGGAAGAAGCTGAGCAGTGCGCCCTTCTTCAGATGGCTAAGGGAACCGACGCAATACAAGACAGGCTCAAGGAAAAAATATCGGCAACTTGAAAATGAAACCACCAACTGATTGTCACCTGAATCCGTGGGTTCAGGTGTAAGTATTATGCATAAAGGAAATCGACAAACTGCAAGAATTTCAGTCTTAGTCTGTATGTGGACTATTCAAGGAGCCGTAATACTGGCCTACCCGGCCGTAATGCCTGCGATGCCCACCATTGGATGGGTTGAAAAGGTCAGCATTACGCCGGAAAAATACAAGCTCAGAGCACGCATGGATACCGGCGCAAACACATCATCCATCCATGCCCAGGATGTTCAGATATTCCACCGGGACGGAAAAGAGTACATTAGCTTCCTTATAACGAACAAATGGGGCAGAACACTCCTGTTGGAACGCCCCCTGATAAGGCATGCTGCCATTCGACAGGATTTCGGTGAGCCACAAAATAGGCCTGTCATAGAACTTAGCGTTTGTGTGGGTAATGTAAAAAAAACCATAGAGGTCAACATAAACGACAGAAGCGTTATGAATTATCCGATGTTGATTGGTCGCAAGTTTCTATCGGGTAGTTATTTGGTGGATTCATCCAGGAGCTTTACTACCCCGCCAAAATGCGAATAGGTGATTTCAGTCCTCTAAAGACACAGGGGCGTGGTCAGGTGGTCGACGGACGGATCGACCAGATGAGTACCATCGAGATAGTTACAGCCTATCAACATTCTATAATCCATACCTTCGCGTCTCGCCAGATTCACACCGATACGCTTGCTGATTTTTCCTACACAGATATCGAGTGGAACCACGGGCCTTTCCTCTGTTACCGTGCCGGCACGGCGTATTGACGCCATCCGGATGACCGGTCGTTCAAGTATGATCTCCTCGCCATGTTTGTTGACGACGGAAAACCTGACCCAGGGATTGCCTTGACGGTCGAACCACTGAACATTCCTGGCGTCGATTGAGGTAGTTGCGGCGCCTGTATCGACCTTCGACAGAATCCTGAACCCGTTGGGTCCGATCCGAGTCTGCTCAATTAGGCCGACAATCACGCGTTCGCTGTCATCAGCGGCGTTAAGGTCAAATGCGAGGATAAAAATTGCGATAAAGGCAAAAAGCACCGGAATACGTTGAACCATAATGAAGGCGCCTCCTAGGACTTGTTAACACTAATCCTATCGGCCCTGCTCAGAAAAAATAAACATTAAGATGAATAACCTAATAAAAAACAATTGAGTATGGTACTTATGAGGTCCTCCCCGGATACGGAAAAGCCAATGTGAGCGACCGATTATGTGTTGATAATACTCATTGGGACAGTGTGTTAGCTCTCAAATTCCCCTAGTGTGGTGTCCTATACTGTTTGACGATTTCAGCGCGACGAGAAGCCATCAGCCGCTAGGCGCGTTATGCAGGGAATGGCGCGCCCTTTCCAAGCAACGCAACAACGCGGATGATGGCTTCTCGTCGCGCCCGAAGGGAGGTCCCGGCTCTGCGATGAAAAACTTTTCAATACGTGCATTTTTCTCCTTGATCCGGACCACCCTTTCATCTCGCCATGCGCTCGATCCAGAATTAATCAGAAGTTGCTTAAATAAGGCATCTCTGTGAGACACCTATGCAAATAAAGCTGGATCAGTGCCGTTGAGCACTTCTCGAATTCACCTCTCTTTCCGCCTGCAGCCAGTCATCCAGTACTAAATCGCCCTGAAATCCACGTCTTTCAGCAATGAAGTAGGCCGCTTCCTCAATCAGACTGTGCTTCTCTTCTTCGTGGCTGGTTTGGATTGAAGTGGGGGGTAGAGTTGTTTTTTTGCCGCTAGTTTGTGCTTTCGACGTCTTCGATTGCTTTTGTTGAGTCGCCATCGTTTTCCTCCT
>JASFJX010000200.1:0-6576 GCA_050119385.1 Candidatus Thiodiazotropha sp.
TTCGGGCGCGACGGGCAGCCGTCATCTGCGGCGTTGCGTCTCTTGTAAAGGGCATGCCATTCCCTGCGAGACGCGCCTTGCAGCTAACGGCTTCCCGTCGCGCTGATATGTGCCATTTATTCGTTACACCACACTAGAATCAACCTTAAAGACACTCACAAATACAAATAAACATCAATAGGTTAGATTGATATTTCAAGGACCTTCCAAAACCATAAAACCATCAACGCTCACCCCCCGGTTCATCCGTCGGCCTGATGGAGTCGGTCAGCAGACGCGCCGAAAAACGCTCCTCCATCTCACGCACCAAGGGATCATTCATCATTGTGGCTTCCGCCTCTTTTTGTCGCTCCTGGGTTTCCCGTTTCTGACGCATCGCCGGTGTCTCATTTTCAGGTACCGCTTCTGTTATCAGGAGTTTTGTCTCTCTTCCCAGGAGCCGGTTTATGTTCTCCAACAAGCGCTTTTCCGATTGACCGACCCGTAACTGCTTCATTGAAGCATCCAGGGTCAGACGCAGGGTCTCACCATCCCAGCTGTCCAAAGTACAATTGCGAGCAAGCTGACTGGTGATCCCCCCCAGCTTCATGGCTTTGACAAAGCTCCCCCAATCGGAGGGATCCATCGTTGCCGGGGCACTTGCCTGCGTCACAGTGGGCTTGGCGGCCTCGCTTTTACGAGCAACCGGTTTACCCGCCGGTTCTCCACGACTCTTGGGTGGTGAACCACTGGATTCAGGAGGTGGTCCGTCAGGCTGATCCGGCCTGAACGCCAATAAGCGTAATAGAACCATCTCGAAGCCGCTACGTGGGTCGGGCGCCAGATCAAGCTCCTTCTGTCCCAACAGCACGATCTGATAATAGAGCTGCACATCCTCCGCTGACATGGACTTGGCAATATCCCGTAGTCGCTGCGGATCATAGGTCTCGTCTGGTTCGTACTCCGCCACGATCTGCAACATCCCGATCTGATGCAGCATGGCTAGCAGCTCTTGCAGGGCATTGCTGAAGTCTGCCGCCCGCTCCGCCATTTCCGCCACCAGGGACATCACTCGCTGTCCATCCGAATTCGCCAGCGCCTCGAGCAGCAGGTAGATCTGATCCGCACCGATAGTACCGATCATGACACTGACATCTTCTCCTTTGACCTCTCCCCCACCGAAGGCTATGGCCTGATCGAGCAAGCTCAATCCGTCACGCATGCTGCCATCGGCCCCTCTGGCAAGCAGCGAGAGGGAATTTTCGTCGTGGAGTATCTTCTCCTGCTCCAGTATATGACGCAGTTGTGACTCGATCTGCTCCCTGCTGAGGCGTTTGAGATTGAACTGGAGACAACGCGAGAGTACGGTCACCGGCACCTTTTGCGGATCGGTTGTAGCCAGTATGAACTTGACATGCGGAGGCGGTTCCTCAAGTGTCTTCAATAAGGCATTGAAACTACTTGCAGAAAACATGTGAACTTCATCAATCAGGTAAACCTTGTAGCGTCCACGCACCGGTGCGTATGGAACGTTCTCCAATAGCTCCCGGGTTTGGTCCACCTTGGTCCTCGACGCGGCATCCACTTCAAGCAGGTCGACAAAGCGCCCTTCATCTATCTCCCGGCAGGCATCGCACACACCACAGGGGGATGCACTGATCCCGTTCTCACAATTCAGCGATTTGGCAAAGATTCTTGCCAGGGTAGTCTTACCGACACCCCGTGTCCCGGTAAATAGATAGGCATGATGGAGCTGCTCACGTTCCAACGCATTGGTCAGTGCTTTCACCACATGTTGCTGACCTACCAATTGACTAAACAATTGAGGTCGCCATTTACGTGCAAGTACCTGATAAGACATTTAAACCATTCGTCATCCACAGACATGAAGATGGGCAGTTTAACCCGAATCTTCAGCGGAATCACTGCCGTTTGGAGAGTCTGGGAAGAATTGGTCGCGTAATCATCGATTAAGGGACATCGGTTGCCCGGATAGCAGCAATGATCTCTTCAAACGCTTCATCGTCCGGTGCTTCACCGCCAACACACCAGGCGTGGATAACAGGATCAGGATAACCCAACAGCTGTATAAAGCGTTGCTGAAGCCGGGGAGAGAGTTCAGTGTACTGCTGATCCAGAAAGGCTTCCAAGAGCAGATCCAACTCCAGCATGCCCCGGCGGCACTGCCAGCGCAGTCGTTCGATATTCGACAAGTCGCTATCCGGAATATCCATGCCATTCACATAAATACACCGGCAGAATCAGATTGCATCCTTCAACATGATGGCCTTGATATGACCGATAGCCTTGGTGGGATTGAGATCTTTCGGACAGGCCTCCACGCAGTTCATGATGGTATGGCAACGAAACAGTTTATAGGGGCCCTCAAGCTTATCGAGCCGCTCTTCCTTAGCCTGGTCACGACTATCGGCCAAGAAACGGCAGGCGCTCAACAGCGCTTGCGGCCCGAGAAACTTGTCCGGATTCCACCAGAATGAAGGGCAGGCTGTGGAGCAACAACCGCACATGATGCATTCGTAGAGACCATCGAGTTGATTTCTCTCCTCCGGAGACTGCAGGATCTCTTGCTCGGGCAAAGGGTCCTTGCGGATCAGCCAGGGATCCACTTGTTTGTACTGGGCGTAGAACTGACTCATATCCACCACCAGATCTCGAATCACGGGCCGCCCCGGAAAGGGCCTCACCTCTACCGGTTCCTTCAGTTCCGCCAAAGGTGTAATGCAGGCAAGCTTGTTGCTGCCGTTGACATTCACCCCATCAGAACCGCACACACCCTCACCACAGGAGTGCCTGAAGGTAAACGACTCATCCTGGGCCTGTATTGCCAGCAGAGCATCGCGCAACATCATCCCCTGTCGTGGCTCGATGTCAAAGTCCTGCATATAAGGTTCGCTGTCGGTATCAGGGTTATAGCGGTAGACACTGAATTTCATTACAAATCCTCGGTAGATATGGATTATTTTTAATTAATAAACCCTTTCCTTCGGCGGAAAGCTCTCAACAGTCAAAGGTTGTGACCGCACACCCTTGTAATCAAGCTTGTCGTTCTCCTTCCAGTAGAGGGTATGTTTCATCCATTCCACATCATCGCGTTTCGGATAATCGGGTCGCGAGTGGGCGCCGCGGCTCTCCTTACGGTGCAATGCGGATACTGCAATCGACAGACCGACATCGATCAGGTTCTCCAGTTCCAATGCCTCGGTGCGATTAGTATTGAAGGTAGTGGAGTGGTCGGTCAGGCGAACTTCACTCAACTTTTCCCGTAGTTGCTTCACCCTTTCGACACCCTCCGCCATCATCTCCTCGACTCGGAATACACCGGCATGATCTTCCATCGTCTTGCGGAACTCATTGCGCAGTTGATTGACGGTGATACCGTCACCTTTTGCACCCCATCGCTGCAGACGCGACATGGCCTTCTCAACACTCGCTTCGTCGAGTGGGCGATGGCCAGTGTTATCTTTCACATACTCAATGATGTTGTGTCCCGCCAGGCGCCCAAACACCAAAATATCGAGCAGGGAATTGCCCCCCAGCCGGTTGGCACCATGTACCGATGCACAAGCACACTCACCAGCCGCATACAGACCCGGCAGGTGATCGCCATTCTCGGCCGCGGTGGGCATCACCCGGCCGAAACGGTCGGTGGGGATACCCCCCATCACATAGTGGGCTGTAGGAAACACCGGTATCGGCTCTTTCACCGGATCGACGCCGGCAAAGATCTTGGAACTCTCCCGGATACCCGGCAGGCGCTTGGCGATAACCTCCTCGCCCAGATGATTGACTTTCAACAACACATGATCCGCTTCCGGGCCCACACCATGACCGTCACGCACTTCGGTTATGATGGACCGGGCCACCACATCGCGGCTGGCAAGATCTTTTGCATTGGGTGCGTACTTCTCCATGAAGCGGTCACCATCCTTATTAATCAGGTAGCCGCCCTCTCCCCGTACGCCCTCGGTGATCAGCATTCCTTTACCGGCGATGCCGGTGGGATGAAACTGAAAAAACTCCATGTCCATCAGCGGCAGACCGGCTCGTAACGCCATCGCCATACCGTCACCGGTGTTGATATGGGCGTTGCTGGTGGTCCTGAAGACCTGGCCACAGCCTCCGGTTGCCAGCAGTGTGGTTTTGGACTCGATCAATAACGGCTCTCCGGTCGCAATGTCCAATACCAAGGCGCCCAACACGAATCCCTCCTCATCCCTGACCAGGTCAATGGCAAAGTACTCATCATAAAAGTGGGTCTTGGCGCGGATATTCTGCTGATAGAGGGTGTGCAGAATGGCATGACCGGTACGATCAGCGGCAGCACAGGTTCGCGCGGCCTGATCACCACCAAAGTTCTGACTCTGGCCACCAAAGGCGCGCTGGTAGATCTTGCCATTGGTTAAACGGGAGAATGGTACACCATTGTGTTCCAATTCATAGACCGTCGGTATCGCTTCACGGCACATATATTCGATGGCATCCTGGTCACCGAGATAATCTGATCCTTTTACGGTATCGAACATATGCCAGTGCCAGTTATCGGGCAAGACATTGGCCAAGGCGGCGTTCACCCCGCCTTGTGCCGCAACAGTGTGGGAGCGGGTAGGAAATACCTTGGAGACCACGGCTACCTTGAGGTTTGCATTGGCCAGTTGCAGGGCTGCATTCAATCCCGCACCGCCGGCTCCCAGAATGAGTGTATCGAATCGTTGCT
This sequence comes from Candidatus Thiodiazotropha sp., assembly GCA_050119385.1. GTDB lineage: Bacteria > Pseudomonadota > Gammaproteobacteria > Chromatiales > Chromatiaceae > Thiodiazotropha. The sequence goes on from JASFJX010000200.1 coordinate 4,715, forward strand.
TTTCCAGTGCCATCTTTTATTAACCTTTTTCTCAGGCGGTAGCCGCCGTAAAGACAATCTGCAAAACCCACAACGCACAACCGATCAGAATGAAACCGACCAGCGTCAGCACGCTCACTCTTATTGCGGCGGGATGGACATAGTCGATCAATACATCACGAAAACCGACCCAGGCATGCAGTAGCAGAGAAGCGAAAAAGAGTAACATGCCCAGTCCCACCAAGGGTTGTGCCACCCAACCCTGCCATGCGCTAAAATCCTGCGGTGGATCGATAATCATGTGCTGCAGCATATAGACAATGAACAGCAACAGATAGATTGCTGTGGCGCGTTGAAGAAACCAGGCCCTCAGACCGGTCGCACGACGGCTCATACCAGACCTCCCATTAAAATCAGTGCCAGTACAGGCGCAACCAATGTCACAGCCCAGGCGGTTTGACGAAACAGGGGTTTTTCAACGCCGATATCGATGTCGATCAACAGATAGCGGATGCCGGCCAGAAAGTGGTGCATCAGGCCCCACAGAAAGAGAAACAGAATCAGTTTGATAAAAACGCTGGCAAATAGGCTCTTGGCGTCGCTGAATCCTTCGGGGCCACTGAGCGAAAGATCGAGAAGATAGATAAGAACGGGGATTGCCAACACCATTACCACGCCGGTTACACGATGGATGATCGACATGATGCCGGCAATGGGTAATCGAATCTTAAAAAGATTGAGAAAGACCGGTCTCGGTTTTGTCTCTTGCATGTTTCTCTTTTCCAATACTGTTTATATTAATCGAGATCAGCGATGAACTGCTGAAGACTCGAAGGATCAACTACAGCGCAATCTATGGGGCCAAACCCACTCCAAGAAATAATGCATCATGTTTCAATCCCTCTTCATACTACAACTGGCACGAACGGATGCGAGTGCAGTCATGTTCAATAAACCGCGCACACTGATGCTGGGTGTAACCACATGGGCAGATTTCGCACTGCCTATCAAAATCGGTCCGATAGCAATCCCATCACCCAGGACTTTCAACATATTAAAGGCAACATTGGCTGCATCCTGATTCGGCATGATCAGCAGATTCGCTCGGTTCGTAAGTCGCGATTTTGGGAAGCGAACAACGCGTAACCGTTCTGACAAAGCCAGATCGGCATGCATCTCACCTTCGATTTCCAAATCAGGCATACGTTCGCGTACCATTGCCAGCGCTTCACGAACCTTTATCGCCGAAGAAGAATCGTGACTACCGAAGTTTGAATGGGAGACCATCGCCACTTTGGGCTCGATGCCAAACCACAATACCTCTTCGGCACACAGCGAAACTATTTCGGCAAGGTCCTCTGCAGAAGGATCTTCTTGTACATAGGTATCCGCCATGAATAAGGTACCGGACTGTAGTACAAGTGCATTCATGGAGGTAAGTTTTTTGATGCCGTTCTCAGTGCCGATAATCTCACGCACATAATCGAGATGGTTCCGATAGCGGCCCACGGTACCGCAGATCATGGCGTCCGCATCCCCAGATGCCACGACTACTGATGCCAGCACGGTATGGTTTTGCCGCAGTTTATTACGTGCCTCCTTGGGTGAATAGCCACGTCGCTGAACCCGATCAAACAGGATTTCGGCATAACTTTCGAAGCGAGGATTATCCAACGGATCGAGGAGCTCGAAATCGGCCCCTTCCTTCATCCTCAAACCAAGACTACCCATACGTCGATCAATGACCTCGCGGCGACCGATCAACACCGGCTGCGCAATGCCCTGATCAACCGCCTGTTGGGCCACCTCAAGGACGCGCTCCTCCTCGCCTTCGGCATAGACTACCCGCCGCAACTCATCACGCGCACGCTCAAACACAGGGC
>JASFJX010000201.1:0-6570 GCA_050119385.1 Candidatus Thiodiazotropha sp.
CCTCGCCAATAACACAGATGATCTTCGACGGGATGTGGCCGATTTATTGTCTCATATCCGGCGTCTCGAGGAGAGTGGCAGCGAACTGCTGGTAAGTGACGCCAAGCACGAGTCACAGATACAGCGTTTACAGAATGATATTGCCGAATTCAGTCGGAAACTCGAGCAGAGCCAGGGTGAAAATGAGAATTCGCAACAGGAGTTCAACCGGCTACTGCAGGAGCATACGCAACCGCTGCAAGGTGAAATTGAACACTTCAGGCATCAACTCTCTGAGAAGGGCGGTCAGCATAAAGAGCTGGAACGTCGCCTGTTGGAGCTTGCCAATCGTATTGGTGAAACCGGTGCCAAACTCGAGAGTCAACAGCCGGAGCAGCAAAAGGCGCAAGAAAGCATAGACCACCTGAATGAACAAATGGCAAGCCTGTATAGGCAGCATCAGTCTTTCAGGAATACCCTGGAACATGACGGTCAATGGGCAGAGATCCTTGCCAATAATACGGATGATCTACGGCGGGATGTGGCCGATTTATTGTCTCATGTCCGTCGCCTAGAGGAGAGTGGGAGCGAACTGCTGGTCAGTGACGCCAAGCACGAGTCACAGATACAACGTTTACAGAATGATATCGCTGAATTCAGCCGGAAACTCGAGCAGAGCCAGGGTGAAGGTAAGAATCCGCAACAGGAGTTCAGTAGGCTACTTCAGGAGAACACGCAACCGCTGCAAGGTGAGATTGAGCATCTCAGACATCAACTCTCCGAAAAAAACGGTCAGCAGAAAGAGCTGGAGCGACGCCTGTTGGAGCTTGCCAACCGTATTGGTGAAACCGGTGCCAAATTCGAGAGTCAACAGCAGGATAAGGCCCGTAAAAACGAGGTGTTGTCGCAACGTCTGGCAAAGTTGGAGGCTTTAGTGCAGGATCTCCAACCGGTTTCCAATGCGGATGCATCACAACTGACAAATCTGGAACAGAGACTTAGCCAGGCCGAGGAGGACATGGCATCCCTGTTGACCGAGAAGGATCGGGAGTTGACTGCCCGGCTCGATTCCCTTGATGCGGCATTGAATGAACAGGCCTCAGCAACACCTCTAATTGAGGAGCAGAACAAGAGATTTGAGGAGACGGCGAGGCAATTAAAACAGGAGATCAGTGGCCTGCAAGAGAAAATGCAGACGCTCGATACAGATGAGCATGAGACTGCGGACTGGTTGAGTTCGCTTGCCGCCAATCTCGACCAACAAGCTGGAAATCAAGAACAACTTTATGAGGAGCTTACTAGCACAAAGAGTGACTTCAATCGTAGAGTCGATGAAGTCAAGGCGCGGTTGATCATTTCAGAGCGCCAGTTAAAGGAGCAAGACGAGGGTGTGCAGGATCAGTTGCACCAGTTGAATAATCTGGTCGAGGAGATGGCAGAGCAGGTTAAGCAAGGTCTCGATCTCAGGCTGATCACTGCAGCGTTGCAAGAGGATTCCAGTCAGCTTAAAGAGAATAACGACAAGCTCAACGAGCGTTTGGATGTTCTACAGCGGACACAGCAACAGGAAGAACAGAAACAGACACAGATTACAAATCAACTTTCCGCAGTCGAGCAAGAGCAAAAGGAACTCCGTGAATTGACTGAGGTTGAGATAGATTCACTGCAGGAGCGTGTCAAAACCGCATTGGAACAACTGGCGGTACAATCCAGGCTGAATGAAGGATTGTCGGAGCGCCTGGATGACCTGGAGTCTTCCCTGCAAGCTGAGTTTGGCAAATTAGATAACAGGCATGATCAACTACTCCAATCAGAGTCTGAGAACAGGGAGCGGTTGACACTCCAGGAACAAAGTAATCATGCACTCTCCACGGAGATCGCGGAGCTAAAGACAGATCATCAGGAATTGTTGCAGCAGACAGAGAAACAGGAGACCTTTCTCGAAACGATGACCTCCAAATATGGCAAACGCCAGGAGGAATCGGAAAAAATGGGTCAGCGACTGGATCAGCTCGGTGCGCGGGTGGAGTCGATCAGGTCTGGCGGGACATTCCAAGGTATTGCAACTGGAGGTCTATTGTTACTACTACTGCTCTCGATTCTGTTTGGTTATCAATATTTTTCCAGCAAGTTTGGCAGCGTCGAGCGTGATATCTCCCTGAAACTGATGGATATCAGCGAAAATTATCTAACCAAGGACGAAATAGAAGAGCTAATGAGTGGTGGTGTTGTTCAGGTGGACAGTGCCTTTGATTCAATGGCTGTTGAGGCGTTGATAAAACGGCAGGATTCGTTCGAACAGCGATTGCATGAGATTGAACAAAAAATCGCCACTTCGACTGCAACAGTCGAAGACCATGAAGCGGGTAAAGACCAAGGCCAGTCTGGGCAGACGCAGGCACCCATATCATCGGATGAAGGTAAGAGTACGCAACAGCCACTGCAACAGATGGAAGCGAAGCAGGAGAGCTTGGGGAAAGAGTTTACTTCCCGCATTGAGCAGCCCGATGAACAGAACCTTAGCAATTTCGGCAGTAAGGATGGGAAGGCTGCCAAAATCAACCAGATGGACTCCACTCCGCAGGGGGGGGCAGCTTCCCAGGATGGTTGGCAGACGTTAAGAGATCGTGGTGGTTATACCATTCAGCTGATTGGTGTTTCCAATAAAGAGGCTATCGCAAGATTTGCCAGAAAATACAGCTTGCAGGGTGAAGTCGCCTATGTCACCACCGAGCGTGAGGGCAGGGCATGGTATGTCCTGCTGCATGGTAACTATGACAACTATACAGCTGCTCTAAATGCGCTACAGGCCCTTCCTGAGGCATTACCCCAGCAGCCATGGGTACGGATAATGCCGAATGAAGGTGTTATCAACAGGCTTTGACCTTTAGCAGCCTATTGATCTATTCCACTGCTTTTTCGCCAAAAAGAGGAAATCCGAGGTTTCTTACCCGCTCTTTTGCCACCTGAGTCAGAGTCATTACAGGCACCTCTAAATCGATCTGTTTGCAGTGTCTTGACAAGACCTCCATGGCTTCCTGCTGGGTATAGCGGGGTTTGGTGTAGAAACTGCCAGTCTCGTCTCTTAAGAACCACTTGTCCCAGTGCCGGGCAATATGCAGACGTGGTTCCTTGGTGGTTATCTTGGTTTTGCCAATGGCTAGATTGAGGCCTTCACAGAGCCGTCCCAGTGCCCTGGGTATCTCATTGTCGTAGAGTCGTTTTACGGTTGAGAGCTTTTTGAAATAGTGTGACTCCTGGATATCGCCTCCTGTCCAAGCAATGGCATCATAGTCGTGTTCAGTTGCGTGCAAGAGGAGCAGTTTTAGGGCTAGACTGAGCCACTCCTTGCGAAATGGAGCTGGCGTTATCCTGCCTGGCCAGCGGTTTTGGTAGCCGTACATGGCGCCACTTTGGTGCCAATCGCTCTGTATCTCCTCGATAAACAGCAATCGCTTGCCTTGAGTGTCAATACGCTGTTTGGTGCGAAAATGCACCAGCAGGTTTCGGGTGTAGTAGTGGCTGGTGAAGTGTGAAAGCGGATAGTCGGGCAAACTTACAAGCCACTCCCGGTAGTCATTACCACCAAACAGACTTTTATGCTCATAGCGTCCGTAGTGTGAATGGTCGACAGGTATGCCTAGATGTTGCAGGGCATGTCGGCTGGCGTTACTGAAGGCCTGCTCCTTGATTGCAAAGAGATGCTGATTGGTTGTCTCATCGCCAACTGGATTGCCCATTGAGTCGAGTGCAAACCACTGTTGAGATGAAGTGACGCCATTCCAACTCTTCTGCTTTTTAAGATAGCCAACCTTGTAGTAGTGGACAGGGTCCACGTAGCGTAGTACGCAACAGTCGCTGGGTTCGGTGATGGTTTTGGGCGTAATCGAATGGTTGATGGATTTCGAGGTGGGAATTTCCATGAATTCAAGCATACGACCGGGATCTGTAACGATTTCATTAGTCAGGCTGAGCCGAATAATGGAGAAATCAATCTGCGATAGGAGTTGGTCCCGTGTGATTGCCATATGGCCTTCATGAGTCATTTTAGCAAGATAAGGCACCAGGCCGGACCAGGTGAGCTCTTCCTTACGAATACCGCTACGGGTCATGTTCAACAAGGTTCGCCGCCATTGATCAGGCGAAGCGCGATGCATTGATAGCTGCGAAATTCTTTTCTGTAAACAGCTGTAGAGCTGTTTAGGGTGGTGATACTCCACTTCTCCCAGGGCAGGCTCGTCAGCATTGATACGCTTTCGAACTTGATCGATCTCCCGGATCTGCTGTGCCTGTTTTATCCAGTCTTCAAAGGCTCTTCGATCAGACCTTGGCCAGTGAAGCTGCGATAGATCTGCCAGGGTATATCCAGAGAAGAGAAAAGGAGGATCATAGGGCACATTCTTTAAGCTGTCGGGTTTGACCACTATGTCGACAAATCCATATAGATCACGATGAGATGTAGAGGGACCTACCAGGCGATTGAGTCTTAGTGCATGGTAACGCGCACGAATATGACTTATCCCGGTCAGCTGACCACTGGGTAATGGAATCATCTTATTTACACCCCGCCTGGTATCCGCACCATAAATTGCGCCTGTTCGATATATAGCAGGCAAAGGTATCTGTTTTAACGGAGTGGATGTGGGGAAATGTAAGCCCTTTGGCGAATCCTAACCCTGGCAGTTTTCGAAGAGGCTCTCTACAGAAAACAAACCTTTTTAGGGGATGTGAACAATAGCATTTTTAAGTCGATGAATTTCTTATGGAAATTCTCGAAAAAGAAGGTGATCTATCCAAGTAAGTTTAATTCTAAAGTAGCTGAGTTTCGTGGGAAATCAGGAAACTTTATCACTAGGCAGTAGTCATTTATCCTGCAAGGAAGTCAGTGATATTCTATCGGGTCTTTAGATACACTTAGACCAAACCTGCTAGTTGGAGATCAATATGATTGAGTTCTACCAAGGCAGTTGTCATTGCGGTGCTGTTCGGTTTTCCTTCGAGGGAGAAGAGATTGAAAAGGGGCTACGTTGCAACTGTTCAATTTGTACCCGCAAGGGAGCAATGATGAGCACTCAGGCAATTCCACAGGAACAATTCGAGATTCAAGCGGAGGAGGGGACCCTAGGCCTATATCAGTTTGGCGCCATGACAGCGAAACACTATTTCTGTAACCGTTGCGGCATCTATACCTTTCATGAAACAGCCAGATTACCCGGTCACTACCGAGTCAATCTTGGCTGTATAGAGGGAATGGATCCTTTTTCGTTGGAATATGACCTGTTTGATGGGAGACATTTACTCTAGCGCACCTAGTCGATTCTCCTCATGCGGTGAGATAGGGCGTTAAAATCGACCTTAAATGCTCATCTGCTCCTTGTAAATACCGTTTTTTGAACCCGTTTTTATCCTTTCTCTCACTCGGTTGAGAGAGAATTTTAACAATCTGCAATCATTTTTTATCGATAATGAGCTAAATGGCCCGTAAACGCAGCAAAAGAGGAGTACTTCAGCGTTTTTTTAAAGGCGTGTTGAAATGGTTCTTTCTGTTCCTTATTGCATCGATGATGATGTTATTTGCTTTGATAATGTTGTTTCGCTTCGTTGACCCGCCAACCTGGTCATGGAAGCTTCAGCGTGAACTCGATCCGCCTGCCGCGCAATCAATAAAATCGAGACATGAATGGAGGGAGCTGAAGCATATCCCGGTCGCTATGCAGCTGGCGGTAGTAGCAGCGGAAGACCAGAATTTCCCCTATCACCATGGGATAGATTTCGAGGCCGTACAACAGGTATTGCGAGAGGTGGAAACCGGCAAGGCGCTGCGTGGCGCAAGTACGCTGACTCAGCAAACGGTAAAAAATCTCTTTCTATGGCAGCGCAAGGATTGGAGTCGCAAATTCCTGGAAGGTGGTCTTGCGTTACTGCTTGAATTGCTCTGGGATAAGCGGCGGATACTCGAGGTCTACCTGAATATTGTTGAATTCGGGCCGGGTATCTATGGCGTTACCGCAGCCAGTGAGTATTGGTACCAGCTCCCATTGAATCAGTTAACGGATAATCAAATGGCCAGATTGGCGGCACTTCTTCCCAATCCCTGGCGCTATCGTGCAGAACCGCCTACACCCTATATCCGTGAACGAGCTGTGTGGATCGAACAGCAGATGGCGCAATTGGGGTACATCTGGCTGATACCTGTTTCAGAACACCTCTCCAAATAAGGCCTGGCCTGTTAATTGCTTATAAATTATGAAAGAGCATATTTTACAGGAGAACAGCATTGGTTATGCGGCTTTGGATCGGATTGCTATCACTCAGTGTAGTGGGTTCTGTCAGTATACAGCTACTGGCGCCGGGTTCCGGACTGATAGCGATTATTTCAGGTCTTTTCCTGGTTGTAGGCGGTACACTGCTGACGGCCATCATGAGCCATTCTCTGAATTCAGTATTGACAATATGGGAGTTGATTACCGATTTTCGTCATATCCCAAGCAATAAGGATGAGGAAGAAGAGGGCTTTTATCGCTTTCTACAGGCGGCAAATCACTTCCGTCGCGGCGAAATTCGGCCGGCTGAGGCGGTTACCCAACAGAT
>JASFJX010000202.1:0-6552 GCA_050119385.1 Candidatus Thiodiazotropha sp.
CCCTCCACGATCGCTTGAATGGTATGCAGTCGTGCAGCATCAATGATGTAGCTTAAGCCGGCGATGCGTGCCAGTGGTTTCTGTATTCCCTCGAACTGGGCAATGGAGACGCCGAACTGTTGACGCAGACTTGCATAGGCGCTGGCGCCGAGTAGCGAACGCTTGCTCACTGCCACAGCCGTGGTGGGCAGGGTCACGGCACGACCCACGGAGAGGCAATTCACCAGCATGCGCCAACCTTTACCTGCCATTTCGGGACCACCGATGATGTAACTCAGCGGTACGAAGACGTCTTTACCTTGAACAGGGCCGTTGAGGAATGCATCACCGATGGGTAGATGGCGCCGTCCGATCTGCATTCCCTTTGCGTTATGCGGGATCAGTGCACAGGTGATTCCATAATCTTTGATGTCGCCGATCAGGCCTGCCGGGTCCTTCAGTCTGAATGCAAGCCCGATGAGGGTGGCAATGGGAGAAAGCGTGATATATCGCTTAGAGAAGTTGAGGCGCATACCAATCACTTCTTCTCCTTGCCATTCACCCATGCAAACCGTACCCGTATCCGGTATCGAGGTCGCATCTGAACCCGCTGTGGGTCCGGTCAGGGCAAAGCATGGAATTTCCTGACCGCTGGCCAGGCGGGGCAGGTAGTAATCCTTTTGCGCATCCGTACCGTATTTGATCAACAACTCACCTGGTCCGAGCGAGTTGGGTACGCCGACCAGAAAACTGACGCCACTTCCGGTATTGCTCAGACGCAGCAGGATCTCGGATTGCGCAACCGGTGAGAATTCAAGGCCTCCATAACGTTTCGGTATGATCATGCCGAGAAAGCCGTGATCGCTAACATAGCTGACAATCGATTCGGGTATACGGTTCAGCTGGTGATTGATTTGCCACTTGTCGACCATACGGCACAATTCGGTGACAGGCCCATCGATGAAGGCTTGTTCTTCCTCACTCAATGTGGGTTTGGAACCGCTGAGCAGGTGTTGCCAATCGGGTTTGCCACTGAAAAGCTCCCCGTCCCACCAGACACTGCCTGCATCGATCGCCTCCTTTTCAGTATCAGAGAGAGGGGGCATCAAGCGCTGCATAGTAGACAGAATGGGTTTAGATAGGAACCGTTGACGCAGAGAAGGGATGGAAAACAGTAAACAGAGAAGAAAGCCTGAGGTTAATAACCAGGTCAAAGGGCCAAGCCCTGTTAGCATAGCGGATGTCACGGTCAACGTGGCCATGGCGATCGTGGTCGCGGTGATCGTGTTACCGCGATAGGCCAGTAGCAATAGCGTGGCTGCTGCAATCGAGGCTAATGCTAAGTTCGTGATCATTTAGATATCTCCGGCTAAGCGCTGAAATATGGATCAGTCTATTTTAAGGCCCCAAAAAAGAGCGAGCGTTCGTTTTTAAACTAATTGTGCTAAAATCCTCTGTCAAGCACTATTTCACCTCAATGACCAACAAGCCATAAATGTATGGATGATTCCGTTTCAGTGAAGGCATTGACATTTACCGAGTTCAAAAAGCGCTTTGCCTATGGTGAAGATCGGCTCTATGCGCTACTTTTTGAGCGTAATCATGAGCTTATTGGTATCAGAAGAGAGAAATTCGCTGTCAGAAATCTGAAGAAGATCCTCCGCGCCACCTTCAAGCTGGTGCCAAAGATCGGATTTCAGGCAATGTCTTTAAGAGATCTCCTGGCTGAAACCGGCTTGAGTATGGGAGGTATCTATTTAACCATCACCAACAAGGATAATATTGCAATAATCGTCAAGGATGCGGTGACCATGGTGTGTAAGGATATCGTGGAACAGTCCAAGGCTGAGTCAGACCCCGCAGTGGCAATGGAGGTTTTGATCAAGGGCTATCTCTACGCATCCTTGCTGTTACAACCCTGGTTCTATTTTCTCTATTTCGAAACCCGTAGCCTGCCGCAGGAACACCAGAACGATTCGAAGGACCTTGAACGCTCCCAGGTGGCGGAGCTTGAGCGGCTGATCGCGCAACTGCAAGAAAAAATTGGGCAGGGCTACCCGGCTGAATTCATAGCAACCATGGTATTGACCATGGTCCAAGAGCGTTATCTAAAACCTTGGAAATACAAACATCCAGCGTCGACTATAGATGAGTATGCAGAGAACTGTCTACGACTGATACACCGCTCATTGAGTCACTATTAGAGATTATTAACCCGGCCAACAAATAGATTACTTTCAGGGCTCTGAGTGTTACAGAATCTACTGAGCGGCCCACTAGTGTGGTGTCTCATATTGTTTGACGATTATAGCGTGACGCTAAGCGGCTAGCCGCTAGGCGTGCTCCGCAGGGAATGGTATGCCCTTTTCAAGGAGCGCAACAACGCGGATGCCCGCTTTCTCGTTCCCACGCTCCAGCGTGGGAATGCCTATCTGGCGATCATCAGTACCACATGTTAATGATCTAGCTGCCGTATGCGTTCCCACGCGAGAGCGTGGGAACGAGATAAAATCCCGCGTTGCAGTCCTTGTTAAGGGAGGGCCATTAACGGCGGACCGCGCCTTGTCTTGGGGCATTTGTGGGCCTCTGATATGTGCCATTTATACGTTACACCACACTAGCATGGTCTAATCTGAACTGGCTTATAAAAAAGAGATGGCGTTTTATAAATCGCTGTGTAATCCCTTATATCGTTTTTTGTGTGCTGAACACGATATACTTAGTTGCCGGATTAATAATGGTGCGCTTAAATATTTCCTGTTGTCTGGCCCATCTCATTTCATTCTAGTCATAACACTCCCGGTGAATACTCCATGGATCATCCCCCGTATATACTGAGTTCGAAACCATGTCCATAGAAGAAAAAAAGCATGGTAGACAAGCCAACCGATTGGTATCCAGGTTTTCAAGTATCTTCTCTCTGCTCCTGGCTCTGTTTCTGATTCATCTCTGGCAGACACGTGATCTGGTCGAGGGTACTCCTCCCATGCTATCCGGGCAGACACTGCAGGGTGAGTGGTTTGATATGGCTAAGCAGACAGAATGGCCTGTATTGATCCATTTCTGGGCCAGTTGGTGTCAGGTTTGTCGGCTTGAGTCGAGTGGTATCCAGTCCTTGTCGAGGGACTATCCAGTGATTGCTGTTGCCATGCAGTCTGGTAGTGAAAGTGATGTTTCGCAATTTCTCAAACAGCACCAGCTTGAAATGCCCGTAATTAATGATCCTGACGGTAAGCTTGCGGCTGCCTGGCAGGTTCGTGGTGTGCCGACCAGCTATATTGTCAGCAGTGATGGTAGGATTAGATTCTCAACTGTCGGTTTTACCTTCCCGCTGACCCTTCGCATGCGTCTCTGGCTGGCGGAATTCTGGTAGACTATCATGGGCATACCGGGTAGATATCGACTGAACATAGCCAAATTCAAGGTGTCGGGTTGTTAAAATAGGGCTAACCTGGAGGAGACGTTACCTATGGCGATAAGGTTGAGGTTTTTGTTACTCATTTCAATGAGTTTGTTCTATGCCGGGTGTGCTTCTACTCCGACCCTTTCAAAATCACAAGTCCTCGAAGAATATGAGGAGATTTCAATCTTTCAGTCACGACTGAACGAAGACAGGGTGAACGATCTGATCGATCTGGCTCCTGTGGGGTTTGCTGCTGCCCAATCGATACTCGCGGAAGCCATCGCATTTGCTCAGAAAAGGAATGATCATCAGGTGGCGCTGAAAGTCATCGAGTTGAACAGGGTTCTCGACAAGGCAGAGGCGAATGCCACACGTTCCAAACGGCTAATGCGTGAGGTACTCGAAGCGCGACAGCTGGCAATTGCAGTGGGTGCAGACACCATGATGAAGGAACGGTTCGAGCAACTCGATGCAAAATTGCGCAAGGCGTCCACTCAAGTCGAGCTGGGTGATATCGAGGGTGCAAAGAAGTGGCGGCCCGAGATGCTACAAGGATATTCGGATATCGAGCTGGATGCGTTGAAACAGGATGCAACAGAAAATGCTCGCTACGATATTACCCGCGCTACAGAGAATGAAGCAGATGATTATGCGCCAAAGACACTCAAGCTTGCCCTTGAAGAGTTGGCGCTCTCGGTTGCGGTTTTAGAGACCAACAGGACAGAGAGAGAAAAGGCGAAAAATCATGCCCTGCAGGCCAGTAAGTTGGCAAAACGCAGTGTCGAGATCACTGAAATGATCAAGGACTTCAAACGCCGTGATTACACCATGGAGGAGATCATACTTTGGTATCAGAAGCAGATCAGCCTGATCAATGAGCCTACCGGCGAAGAGTTGCCGTTTGACCAGCCCAACCATGAGGTCGTCACGGTATTGAGAGCCAAATTGGTCAACTATGCTGAGATGCAACAGGCAGAGTTGGCCACAAGAATGGATTTACAGAGCCGGCTCGAGGCTGTGGAGCGTGAAAATCGTGAAGCACAAGAGCGATTTGACAGGATCCAGGGTCTCTTCTCTTCGGTTGAGGCCAATGTCTATAGGCAGGGACATAATGTGCTGCTTGAATTACGCGCTTTCAACTTTCCTAGTGGCAGAACTGACATCCAGTCGGAGAACTTTGCACTGCTTGACAAGATTGTGAGCGCAATCAAATCTTTTCCGAGCCCTGATGTTGTTGTCTCAGGGCATACCGATTCCATGGGAGGGGCGAAGGCCAATCTAGAGCTCTCTCAGCGACGGGCGGAAACTGTGGCATCATTCCTGGAGAAGGTCGGCGGTGTCGATAGGAACCAGCTGACTGTAATTGGCTATGGCGAATCTCGCCCGGTAGCCAATAATGAGACTGCACAGGGTAGAAAAAGCAATCGGCGCATCGAAGTGTTGATCATAAATGAATAACCAAAATGAGGTTTCCCATGCGAAAAGCAGCTTTTCGGTTGCGATCACGGGTTCCGGGGGTAGCGGTGCGGTAACGGCGGGACGAATCGTGTTGGAGGCTGCGGCACGTTGTGGCTACCAAGGGTTGATGACACGTTCGGCGGGACCTCAGATTCGTGGCGGTGAATCCGCAGCAATGGTTCGCTTCGCTCCTGATGCCGTGGAATGCATGGGCAATCACTACGATCTGCTGGTCGGTCTCGACTGGCTGAATGTCGATCGTTTTGCCGATGAAATACCGCTTACAGATAAAAGCCTGATTCTGTGTGACCCCGCCTCTGGGGATGTCCCTGCACAATTGCGTAGTAACGGCGCTGAAATCAGGGAGGTTCCGTTCAAGGTGTTTGCCTCTGGCTTGCCGGAGGGGCGCATCAACATGGTGGCGTTGGGGGCGATGGCGATGGTCTGCGGCTTGCCGCTTGAAGCCTTGGAAGCCAGCGTCAAGCAAGTGTTGCAGAGCAAGGGTGATCAAGTGGTGGAGTCCGCACTGCGGGCCTTATCTCTTGGTTACAATCATGATCGGCGTCCTGTGAAGGCGCCATTGCCGCCGGTAGATCGACGCAATGTGTGGAGTATAACCGGTAACCAGGCCTGTGGCGTCGGCGCCCTGCGTGGTGGGGTAAGATTCGTTGCGGCCTATCCGATTACACCCGCCAGCGAAATGCTTGAGTGGTTGGCGCCACGATTGGAAAAACTCGGTGGTTCACTACTGCAGGCGGAAGATGAACTGGCCTCCATCAATATGATTATTGGGGCTTCGTTTGGCGGTGTGCCGTCTCTTACCGCCACCTCGGGTCCGGGTTTAAGCCTGATGGTAGAGGGTTTGGGTCTGGCACTGGTCAGCGAAACGCCGGTGACGGTTGTCAATGTAATGCGTGGTGGACCTTCCACCGGTATACCCACCAAGTCGGAACAGGCCGATCTCGATATCGCACTGTATGGATTGCATGGTGATGCGCCGCATTTGGTATTTGCGCCCTTATCGATACGCGATTGTGTCTTTACCACCCAATGGGCAGTGCAACTGGCAGAGCATCTTCAGACCGTATCCCTGGTGCTCTCTGACCAATCCCTGGGGCAGTCCCAAGCGATTGTCGAGATGCCGCCAGAAATGGATATGCCCTGGCGGCGTGCGATTGAAAAAAAGCCCAATGCCGATTATAGGCGCTATCAGATCACGCCTGACAATATCTCTCCCATGACGCTTCCCGGTACCGCGAATGGCATGTATACCGCCGATGGTCTGGAACACAATGAGCGCGGCACGCCTTCGAGCATGGCTGTCGACCATCGTGAGCAGCTCAACAAGCGTTGGAATAAACTTGAGGCGTTCGATTATGGCGATGATTGGGCTGAGATCGAGGGCCAGGGGGGTGAGTGCATTATAACCTGGGGATCGAGTGCAGGCGCGGTCAAAGAGGCTGGAAATATACTCAAACGGCAGGGTAGGTTGATTAAGGTCATCGCAATACGCTTATTGGCCCCATTGCAGAGACAGAAGCTGAGTCAGGCTATAGAGGGAGCAACTAGGGTACTTGTGGTTGAACAGAATCATACCGGCCAACTGTTTCACTATCTGCACGCCCAGGGTGTGTTGCCAAAAGTGGCAGAGTCACTGGCACAGCCAGGGCCCCTGCCGCTGCGCTCTGGGCGGATTATCAGAGCGCTCACTG
>JASFJX010000203.1:0-6530 GCA_050119385.1 Candidatus Thiodiazotropha sp.
CAGACGCCCACCGGTATACTGGTACGGGCATGACGCACCAATTCAGGGGTGGGTAACCGCCTTAGTCGCAGCAGATCAAACAGGGCAAGCAGCAACAGTAATGGCATGAAAAGTTTCCAGGGCTGCGCCCACAAAGGAAACCACACTGCCAATAGCGCCGGCGGTACCAGGAGAGTGATGGCGATTATCAGACGGGTTGTGGGGATCACTGACGTGGTGCAGGTATATTTGCCAATAGATCGTTCAAAACATCGTCTGGCTGATAGCCCTCGATCTCCAGGTCGGTAGCGAGTCGAATACGATGCCGCAGTACCGGCAATGCCGCCACCTTGATATCGTCAGGCGTAACATAATCACGTTGGGCTAAGAACGCCTCGGCCCTGGCTACCCGCAGCAGTGCAATACTCCCGCGAGGCCCGGGACCCGCCTCGATCCCGTTCCAATCACGTGCCGCCCTGACCAGGCGTACCGCGTAATCGATAATCTGCTCATCCATCCGCAGTTGCGCAATATGCCTCTGCAGTTGCGGGATCTCTTGCGCATTCAACAGAGAACGAATGGCGGAGGTATCGAGCTGATCGCCGACAACACCCTGGGTCACCTGTTTTACCATCGACTGTTCATCCCCCTCGGCGGGATAGTCGATAAACACCTTGAGCAAAAAACGATCGAGTTGTGCCTGTGGCAGTGGATAGGTGCCCTCCTGCTCGATAGGATTCTGAGTCGCCAATACTAGAAAGGGAGGGGAGAGTGGAAAGGTTCGGCCTTCGATGGTGACCTGCTGCTCCTGCATCGCCTCCAGCAGTGCCGACTGGGTCTTGGCCGGTGAGCGATTGATCTCATCGGCAAGCAGCAGATTACAGAATACCGGCCCCTTACGCACGTGAAAGTTCTCGCTCTTCATATCAAACATGATATGACCTGAAATATCACTCGGCATAAGATCCGGCGTGAACTGGATGCGGCTGAAGACCCCCTCTACCGCTGCCGCCAGACTACGCACAAGCAGTGTCTTACCTAGCCCCGGCACCCCTTCCACCAGCACATGCCCTGCCGAGTAGAGCGCCAGGATCACTTCATGTATAACACGCTGCTGACCGATTACCGCACGCCCTATCTCCTGTTCCAGCCCTCGGGCACGCTCTACAAGCGACTCATTCAATCCTGCTTCCGCTACCATTGTATTCATTCCTGTCTGGGTGCAAGGCCGCAAATAGCCGTTGCAGATTCGTTGTAATTCTAATCAATTGACCAGTATTATCGCCCTGGCGGGAATAGAGCGCTCGATCTATCGAACCGGCGCTCAGCCCTGTCTGTTTCGCCAACCAGTCGCAGCGGGCCTTTTGATCCATCTGCTGCAACACAGGGTGACTGGTTAACCAGCGTTTTTCCACCTCTTTGCGCGCAGCCTCAAGCAGCCCCACTGAAGGGTTGTGCCGCCAGGCAAACTCCGCGCTTGCCTGTAGATGCTCCAACAGGTCCCTATGCCTGGTCATATGCGGTCTAAGCAACGGGCCGGTGGTGTACTGCAGTCGTCGAACAGCGACGATTCCAAGCAGCGCTAAGCTGATCAATAGATAGGGGGCATGGTGCCAGGTGAATGATACCAGAGATGGCATCTGGGAATCGTATAGCAACCAGGCACGATCCGCATCACCGGCAAGATATGCCAATAACAGGGCATGGTCCTTGTCACCAATCCGATGATTGGTCAAAAAGTCATTGTCACTGAGAATGATAACGCTACCCTCGCCCCAGGGAAAACGTAACAGATGCGCAAAGCCGTCATCGGGTGATATAAAATCGGCATCTTCGCTATCCACGCTGAGCCCTTTGCTGGCATCGAAATCGATCTGCAGAGCAACCTCGTTCCATGGCAGAATGACGGAACCGACATCTTGCGTTTCGAAAAAATCATCCGATTCCACTATCACGGAAAACTGCTCCAATAGAGGATGCCCGACTCTCCCCTCAATAGCACTGCCCGGTGTCACGACCAGGGTGCCGCCTCGTTCAACCCAGGTCAAAAGTGAATTCACACGGGATTGGGGAAGCGGAGGACCCAGGTCTCTAACCAGGAGCAATCCCGGTTGCGATGGCGGTTCGCTAAGTAGCTGGCGCCCCGTTTGACTGCTGCTGGAGATGCCAAGGCGGGTCAGATAGCGTTCAGCGGCGAGTAGCGGATTGCGCCTTGCCTCTACCCCCATGTTGCCTCGAACCTGTTCCGAGACATACTCGAAATTACTCATAAACCAGAAAGCAAACACCCCTCCGATGAGTGCCAACATGATCAGGCCAGCCGCGATTGGTACCCCGCTATTGCGCATTGCCGCCTCCAAAATGACTCGGCCAATCACGACACAGCCCCAGTGCCTGCTCCTTCGCTGGCTGCCTATGTCCATAGGCTATTCGCTGCCACATACCGGTTAAGCGGGCAAAGTAGGCGCTGGAATCATCCGCGATCTCGCCGCGGACGCGACTCAGACACTCCCCCTCGGTGGCACCTTCGATAATCTCGATTGCGTAGTCATGCACCAACACCGATAAGGCAGCCCTGTAGAGAAGACTGAATCCTCCCCTGTAATCCCCATCTTCAATCAGGGAAGCGGCCTCTGCGGCCGGGTCGGCGGGTAAACTCTCAGGTCGCAGATCGAGACCGGCGACTTGAGTGGGGAGATTTTTTTTAATGTTACGCTGTAAAAATCCCTTTCCCTGAAGCATGGAACGGTTGCGAAAAAACCAGTTGATCAGGTAGGCCAGAACGGCCGCAACAACCAGCCATAGGACTAGTTCACCGTAAAAAGCCAGATCATGGGTAAATCCGCTAAGCAGCTGCTCTAACCACTCGACCAGCCAGCCGCTGTCTCTCTCTGCTTCGCCCGATTCATCATCGATATATTTCCAGTATTCACGTTCTTCATAACGACCGAAAACATCATCCGCCAAAACCTCATTGATCAGATCCCGTGACGCCTGGGGATCCATCTCCAACGCATCGACAGCGCCGGGTTGCATACCGACAAGCGTAAAGGCCGTTACGAACAGGAGTGATGTCGCACTTAAGAAATGTCGGCGATGATGGCGTTGCGCCATGTTTCTCAAGCCAATCTCCAGATCCCAGGCCTCAAGCTGACTACGCCGGTTGAGATAGAGCGCAAAACCCGCAGACACGTAGAAGGGAGCGATAAGCGACATTGCCAGCAAGGCACAGCCATGATGCAGCCACTCACTCAACGGATCGGGATCGAAGATGTAGTTTTGCCAATCGATCCACAGTAGTTCCTCGGGGATCAGGCCAATGACAAGCAGTACAAAGCCCAACTCCAATACGATTTCAAAATGGAGACCCACCAACGTCAACCAACCGGCCGCATGAGTTCCCCGGCTGAGAATCCCGATACGACTGTTACGTTGGCGTCCCTTCAATCCCTCGAGGACGGCTACCGGCATGACAAACGAGCGGGAAGGACTCAAGCGGCGCCAAGTCAGATTGGCCACCAGCTGGGGTAGTACAATCTTGAACCAACTGCGAAATACCGACTTGATGGGCACTGTTTCAGCAAACAGACGCCGACTCAACCAATAGAGCAGTGTGGGCTCATAGAGGGGCTTCAACCACCATAGGACCAAGCCGGCCAACCAAAGCGGTAATGGCAACAGCGCCAGTATCACCATGATCGGCAGCGCACTGCAAAGCCATAGGGACCAGAGCGGTATAAACCACTTCCGCGCCATGGCGAAGCCAAGATCGATACTCTCCCAGGCCTGGCGCGGCCTCAACTTGACGGCAATCCTAGAAAAGTCCACGCCGCCCCCTGCCCATGAACAATAGATAGGCAATCACCACAGACCAAAGCAGGGCCGCTACAAGATACTTGGTCAGGGGTTGCAAGGGCATGGAAGACCAGAAGGCCTCGATAAAGGCAGCCACAAGCAGCATCAGCGCCGATCCCATAACCAGTAACAACGCCTCCTGAGCCTGTTCCCTGAGCGCCAGTACCCGGGTGCGTCGTCCGGGTGCGATCACGGCATGCCCGAGGCGTAATCCCGCGGCGCCGCAAATCACGATGGCGGTCAACTCGAATGAGCCATGACCGGAGACGAAGGGCCAGAATGTATCGTAATAACCAAGTTGCGTTAGATGACCGGCCACACCACCGATCACCAAGCCGTTGAACAGTAGTATGAAGAGCGTTCCAACAGCGAATATGATGCCACTGGCAAAGGTCCTGAAACCGATCCCGATATTATTCAGGATGTAGTAACCGAACATGGTGAAATCGGTTTCGGACTCACGCTCCAGGGCACGCCCGAGTCGCTGATTAGTCGGGTCGTAACTGCTCTCCATCTGCGCCACAGTCATTTCGTCGACCAACGTATAGATTAAATCCTCCTGCAGATAACAACCCACCCCCATCAGCACAGCCGGGAGAAGAAAAAACAGCAAAGAGATCGCGAAATAACTGCCGCTGCGACGTACCGCACTGGGAAATCCCGTATAGATAAAACTCAGCAGTCGCCATCGCCATACCCCTCGCTGGCGATAGAGCAGGGAATGTCCGCGCAATACCATACCATGCAGCTGATCGATCAGGGCGGGACTGAAACCACGTCCACGGGCCAGGGCATAGTGGCTACAGAGCTGACGATAGAGGGCGGGAAACCGTAACTGTTCTTGCAGTGTCAGACGCCGCTTGCCTTGCGGCCGTTTCAGATCATCCATCAGCGCCGTCATCTGATCCCACAGGGGCTGATTTTCCGCTTCAAACTGTTGTTGTCTCATCAGCGTCCTTTGAGTATCCAGTTTGCATAGGCGTAGAGTTGATCGACAGCAGCATCGCCTCTCAGGCCAGTCTGCTCAGCCAATAGTTCCGCAAGCTCTTGGCGCCGTCCCAAGGAGAGCCTCTCCCCTCGTTCGGCAAAAGCCAGCAGTGTCAACTGCTCGGACTCAGAGAGTTCAATAGGTGGTTTACTGGCAAGCGCCTGTGGGGGTAAATCACGTTTCTCCTGTATGTCCCGGTAAACCACCAGAGTACCCGCAGCCAGATCACCCAAACGCTTGAAGCGCCTGTTGACCAACATAGTCAACAGGCCGGTAGGATAGAGAAAGGGGAGAAAATCAACTGTTCGCAAAAAGTTTCTTATCACAGAAGCGCTCGGTGTCACCGGTGTTCCATTGTCCTGTATAACATGAATGCCCATGGCCCGTTTACCTGGCGTGGCACCGCTTTGTACCTCAAACACTACCGGATAAAACCACTCAATGAGGAAAAAACCGATTAGCATGAGGGCTGTACCCAGGCCACCCAGCAGGGACATCACCAGCACTAGAAACAGATAGATCACACCTCGAATTGCGGTATCTATCGCCCAGGCGCAGGCCCGCACTACCGGGCCGGCAAGGCGATAGTCGAGTAAGACCCCTTCCGGGATCTCGTAACTCAGCAGGGTGTCGAGGGATTCTTCAGTTTCCTCTTGTATAATTTCATGCATGTATCAGCTGTAGTAGATATCCCGATAAGCCGCATAAATAGAAGCGATCAGCATTGGAGAGACGATCAACATTCCCAGGCCAAAGGGAATTATACCCACGATCATCAATCCGAATGCAGCCAGACTAAAGAGGAACAGCGGCAGGATGTTCTTCAGGCAACCCATGAAGCTTGCTTTCATCGCCTCCCAGGCAGACATGTCCTCCAACGCCACCAAGGCAGGTGCGAATAGGTAAGCCATCATAACCGGGATAAAGAGCAATGATGCAACCAGGATGCCGATCAGGAACGAAGGCGAGAAAAACATCATCGCCATCGCTTCCGGGTCGCCTTGTTGAGCAGCCAGATCTCCTATACTACCGAACAACAATAAGCCAAACCCGACTAAGAAAAGGATCAGAAAGAGCAGATAGAAGACACCCACCATGACAGCCTGTCCGGCATTGTTGGCGAATCCGGCAAATAGATGGCTGACAGAAAAATCGTCACCCTGGTCCTGCTCGGAGCAGCCGATCATTAAACCGGCGATCAAGACCGGGGTCAGGACGTTGACGGCAATCGCACCCAGGAAGGGAATCAAGCTGACGACAAAAATCAAGGCAAACCATATGATCAAAACCAGAATCCAGCTAATTGGCGCCTGCTTGAAATGCCACCACCCTTTGCCGATCCACTTGAACCCATTCCCGGCGGCCACACTCTGGGGGCCCGTCATGTCACCCTCCATGGATTGCGTCAGTTCCGCTTCAGGGGTGTTATAAGGATTCGTTTCGGCCTCCCATTCATCCTTTTTCGGCTCATTCTGAACAGCCATTTCAGCACCCCTTGCCTGAGCCTCATGATATTTGGCTGCCACGATACCGCAATCCTGACAAATACCCATCTCCATATTCGGGGAACCACACTTGGGACAACGATCACTGGCAGGGTTCACTGTGGAATCCAACACCTCGGTTGCATCCTCATCACCATTATCAAAAGAGACAAGGGAGAGTTCAGAGAGTTTATCGGGCTGCTCCGACTCTTTCTCCATAGGTT